>CAZYBA010000156.1:2354-7434 GCA_964646105.1 uncultured Armatimonadia bacterium | reverse complement strand
GCGCCTTCGTCACCGTGGAGCCTTACAATCCGGGCGGTCCGGGAACGGGTTGAGCAATCCTGCCGGACCCACCTCGCCCCCGACATTTCCGGTCTCGCGGCTGGCATCCTGCTGTCGATCACCGATGACATACCCTACGAGTTGCGCGAGTCGTTTGAGGCGACGGGAACCGTCCACCTGCTGTCGACTTCCGGTTTCCATCTCGACACGTTGGCTTCCGCAACGGCGACCGTGTTGTCGTTCACCCGACCTTGGACACGTTCTGTGGTCACAATATTGTTTGTTTGGATCCTCGCAATCGCCAGCGGCGGGGGCGCCGCTCCCTTGCGTTCCGCAACCATGGCTTCGCTCGCCACGATGGCCCCGTTACTAGGCCGCCGATCCAGCGGGTGGAATGTTTTGGCAGGGGCGGCATGCCTTGCCCTGCTGACAACACCCAGCATTCTCTTCGACGTGGGTGCGCAACTGAGTTTCGCAACCGTCGGTGCCTTGATCCTGTCTTCGTCCGCGGTACGCATAGGAACGGGACTCGGCAATCCTTGGCACTCCCGATTGCAACGGATCTTGCGGGCATTGCTCGCAGCATTGACAGTCTCGGCCGTTGCCCACGCGGCTTCGTCACCGCTCGTCGCCCATCACCTGTACCGTTTTCAACCATGGGCTCCGTTGGTGAATGTTCCGGCAACGATGCTGGGCAGCAGTCTATTGGTCACGGGTGCGATCGCCGTGCTGTTGTCCGGAATTCCCATCCTTGATTCGATCGGATGGACAATGTTCGCTTGGCAGTTGGCGCTTCTGAAGGGGATGGTGGAATGGGCAGGGCATTTTCCCGGTGCCGATCGGGCTGCCTCCCCTTGGCCCATCGCTGCGGTCGCCTTGCAGGTCGGCTTTATCCTGGCACTTGCAGCATGGGCTTCCCGTCGTATGGAAGCCCGGGAGAGGAGCGGCGTCGGATGAAATCGGTTCGGATCGCGGGACCGTGCCTGGTCCTTCTCTTCGCTGGCCTGTTGATCGGATGCCGTGCCCCGTTGCCAAAAAGCCTACGGATGGTTTTCTTGGATGTCGGACAGGGCGACTGCACCGTGATCGAAACTCCTGGCGGGCAGGTGGTCGTCATCGACGGCGGAGGGATCCCGGCAACTCTCGAAAAGGACGGTGGCGATCCCGGGCATCGGGTTCTGATGCCCTACCTGCGCTATCAGGGGATCTCGCGGATCGACGTTCTCGTTGCGACACATCCGGACGAAGACCATGTTCAAGGTTTGGCGGCAGTTGCGGGTCACATGCCGATCGGACGCGCATTTCTGGGAGGGGATTTTTCCCGGGGCGCCGCCGCGAGATTGCGGCGGACGTTGGGAATACAGCATGTCCCAACGGCATCCCTGCGCAGGGGGCAAAGTATTGCGCTAGGAGACGGCATCCGGCTTGACATCGTGCATCCTGGTCGGACCAGAGTTCCGAACTCACGGAGTCCGGACAACGACCACGGGATTGTAATGCGTTTGCAAGCAGGAAGATCCAGCGCCCTGTTGACCGGCGACATCGAGGACGCGGCCGAGAAACAGGTGCTGGAATCGGGAATTCGGATCGATTCTCAACTGCTCAAGGTCGCCCATCACGGTAGTCGCGGGTCCAGTGGCAACCAATGGATCGATCGGGTCAAACCACGCTGGGCCGTGATCAGCGCGGGAAGGCAGAATCGTTTCGGCCACCCGTCCCCGGCAACCCTTCGTCGACTCGAACGTTCCGGTGTGGTCGTATTGCGCACCGACGAGCTTGGCGCAATTGTCGCGGAATCCACGGGATCTGGGTGGTCGTTCCGAACAGGGCCGGACGGACGTCCCTGGGAAGCCGGCGGTGGCCTTCTGAGAGTTCGCTCCATCGGCAGTGACTCCCGTCCTTACCCGACAAAGTGAGAGATTGCGCCCTACGGTTGCGGTCCGCACCCACCGCAAAAGAAAGAGCCCGGCGGTTGGGCCGGGCTCTCGGGTGCGTGTAACGCGACGTTCAGATTTTGTAGCGACTATCGGATTCCGACGCGCCCTGAAGGAGACGTTTGGCAAATGTGACCAATTCGATGGGGTTGAACGGCTTGGTCAGGTACATGTCCGCTCCGCGGGTGTACCCTTCCATGACGTCACGGTCCTGCGCCTTCGCGGTCAACATGATCACGGGGAGATCTTCGAGCGCTGCATCGCGACGAATGTTGGACAGCAATTCGAAACCGTCCATCTCGGGCATCATGACGTCCGAGACCAACAGGTCGGGGCGCTGAATCCGAATCTTGTCGAGCGCCTGCTGCCCGTTATTCGCAATATCGACCTGGTACCCTTGACGTTCCAGATTGACTTGGATGAGACGGACAATGTTCGGTTCGTCGTCAACTACGAGAATGCGCGGCATTGAATCCTGATCCTCCCTACAAGTAGGCGACCGCCTACCGCGGTCGGCGCATTGTATCTTTGACCGTGTGCCCTGTCAATCGGCAGTCCAATTGCGGCGCGAGGCTCCTCCCGGCTATACTTTACGGCAGGATGGACACTTCGCAGGAAGGCGCCGGTTCGTCCCTCGATGACCGGAAGCGCCGGATTCTCGGGGCGATTGTCTCGGACTACGTATCCACGGCCGAACCGGTCGGTTCGCATGTTCTTGTCCAACGCTACGAACTAGGCATCCGGGCGGCGACGGTCCGCAGCGAGATGGCCGAGATGAGCGAACTCGGCTACCTCCGCCAACCCCACACGTCGGCGGGTCGAGTCCCCTCCGATATGGGATACCGATACTACGTCCGGCATCTCATGGTTGCAGAACCCTTGACGCCCCACGAGGTTGTGACGTCGGAAGGCGCCGTCAGTGCCGATGCCGGAGAAGTCGAGACATTGCTGCGCCGGACCTGTGGCTTGTTGGCACAGCTGACCCAACTGCCCGCTGTGGCAACCCCTCCGGAGACGTCCCGCACCCGTGTCGTCCGGTTGTTTCTCTCCCCCATCAGCCCGGAACAGGTTCTCCTGGTATTGGTCCTCTCCAACGGGCGGACCGAGAATCGGATTGTCAACGGCATCGGAATCGACGGAGTCTCCGCAGTCCGCTTGTCAGACGCGCTCAACGAGTTCCACGCACAGTCGAGTCTGGCGTCCTTGGCATCGGTGGACGCAACCCAGTCCCTTCCCCCTGCCGAACTCGTCGCCGACACTTTGTTATGGCGCCGTTTGCTCGCCGAGTTCGCACGCATCGCCCGCTCCATCGAGCTGGAAACACCGGTGATTGTCGAAGGCACTCCGACGGCGCTGCGTCAGCCGGAATTCCGCGATGTCCAGAGACTCGGCCAATTCCTCGACCTGCTCGAACGACGTTCGGCGCTGGTGGACCTGTTGACCACTTCCATCGCAGATCCGACACGGATCCGAATTGGAACGGAAATCGGGAATCCCGAGTTGTCCGATTTTTCGATCGTCGCCGCCCCCTACTACGCCGGATTCCGCACGAGTGGCACACTCGCGGTCCTCGGCCCGACACGCATGAATTACGCCCGTGCGACGTCTGCGGTGCGATTTCTGGCCGACACCCTGGGGAACACATTGCAACGCCTGTGTATCGCCTCGTAGCCTCTCGAATCGCCCCTTTCGGACCCACCACTGCGCATCGCAAATCCCCGTTTCGTTGCAGTTGACAAGCAAACCCCGGCACGATACACAACTCTCTGCGCCCGAACCCCGAGATGCGCACTGACTGACAACCATGCCCGAAGAACCCACTGAATCGTCAAGCACCGAATTGGCCCCCGAAGCCCGCATTGCGGCATTGGAAACGCAACTGGCGGACGCTCAAGACCAGTTTCTTCGCGCGCGCGCCGACTTCCACAACCTCAAGCGCCGCACCGAGGAAGAGCGCGACAGCCTACGTGCCTTTCTGGTAACGGATCTCCTGGGCCGACTGCTTCCGGTGGTCGACAATCTCGACCGAGCCCTGACATCCGCCGCCACTGCTCCCGATTTCGACGCGTTTCGTACCGGTATCGAAGGCATTCGCCGCCAGATGGACGATCTGTTGGTCCGCGAAGGAGTGGAGCCGATAGTGGCGACGGGCGAGGTGTTCGACCCGAATCTCCACAATGCCATTTTGCGCGACGAGTCTTCCGACGCACCGGAAAACACCGTGGTCGAGGAGTTGCAACGCGGTTACACGCTACATGGAAAAGTCCTCAGGGCGGCCTTGGTCAAGGTCTCGGCCGGCTGAAAGCCTCCCCCGTCGGTAAATCGGCAGGTCTTCATCGGGTCTGGTCCGTCTACCTTCCACTCGCCTTGTCGTTCGAGCTGATGATGCTCGAGGGTCCTCTCTTCCATGCCACCATCGGACGCCTTGCGGAAGCCACCCGCAACCTTCGCGCATGGGGCCTGACCATGCAGCTGTCCTTGCTCATCGAGAGCCCGATCATCATGCTGCTGGCAACATCCATTGCCCTCAATAAGGACGCCCGCTGCTATGCGTCCCTGCGTCGATTCACCCTGATCCTATGCGCCGCCTGCACATTGGTGGCGATTCTTGTCTCCTGTACCCCCGCGCTGGATTGGATCGGTGCCGGACTGCTCGGCTACCCAGCCGAAACCGTCGCAGCGGCACGGTTGCCGATGCAGATCATGATTCTCTGGAGTGCGTTCATCGGTTGGCGAAGATTCTGCCAAGGACTACTGGTTCGCAACGCATTGACTCGTTGGGTAACCGCAGGCACGGTCTTGCGGCTCGGTTCCATGGCCGTCGCATGCTGGCTTCTGGTGCGGGGTGGATCTCTGCCGGGAGCAACAGCCGCGGCCGTTGCCATGATGATCGGTGTCTCCGGCGAGGCAATCGCCGCGACGTTCAGTGTACGTCCGTCGGTGCGACGTCTTCCCCGCCCAAGCCGCGACACGCCCAAACTGACGCAAAGGGAGATCGGCCGCTTCCATGCTCCGCTCGCGGCTACCGCCCTGATCAGTTTGGCTTCCGGTCCTATGGTCGCCGCCGCGCTGGCGGCGCTGCCCGACAAGGAAAGATCGCTCGCGGCCTGGCCGGTCATGTTTTCGTTGCTTCTGGTCATGCGCGG
>CAZYBA010000156.1:0-2344 GCA_964646105.1 uncultured Armatimonadia bacterium | reverse complement strand
AGGAAACAACGGTGGGTCAGTTGCGTTCGGAAAACGGGGTGGACGCGGCGGATCTGTCGCGATTTGCGACCCGAGTGGGTGTCATTGCGGCGCTTGCCACCGCGGCGTTGACCGCGGGACCGATCCTGGACGCAATCGCGGCTGCCTTGTCGTTGCCACCGGATCTGGTCCCGATGGTGCGTCGGGGCGTCGCGCTGGGAGCCGCCCTTCCATTGATCACATCCCGCGTGTCCTGGAGCCGCGGTGTCCTGACCTCCCACGGACGCACAGTCGCGGTGTACCAAGGCACCGCCCTCTCCGTTGCCATCCAGGGTTTCCTACTGTGGCTGAGCACGAGGCTGGTTTGGGACCCGATGAACACCGCGGCTGCCGCCATGCTGGTTTCCGAATGCGCGGCGCTGGCCCACGCGTCGTGGATGCTCTCACACAGCAGACATTCACGACGCGACTGAGCCCCGTTCCTACCGCACTTCCCGGTCACCGGCCTTCACGGAAATCCCCTTCGCCCAACGTTCCTGACGACCTTGGGATTGGGCTTTCGTGTTCAAAGGCCGTCCAGAAGATCGTCGAATGCCCCGGAGCGCAGGTGTGCGTCGACTTCCGTCCAGAACACATACATCTGCCCCGCATAGCCGTCCTGTGCACCCAGCCTGCCGTCGGAAATCAATTCCCGGAGCCGACGTTCGACTGCAGCCACCAACGCGGGATCGCGCGCTCCGGAGCGTCGGGGACTAGCTCCGGGCCGATCGCGCATCGCGTCGTACGCGCGCACTGCGGCAAGGGGAAGACGAATGCTCATTACTGTGTCCTCGGGTCCCGCAACCACTTGACGTGGCCGTCCAGAAACAATCGGTTGCGCCCGCCTTGGTGCACACTGCGTCCGCGCAGACCGGCCGCGACACTGGGAATAGTCCGTGGGAAATACGGATCCACCAACAATTCAGCGTCTGCGATCCCGGCCGGAGCGCCTGCCTGGGGATTCCCCGCAATCTGGAGGTCCGCCACCGCCTGTTCTTCGGTTTTTCCCCAGAAGTTGTCCAACGGAACCGGGTCGTCCGAGCGATCGAAGCGCCATAGCCAGTAGCGTGCTGTCCCGTCGGCAGTCGGTTGCTCGACTGCGGGTATCCCTGAGAAGACACCGGCGAGACTGGTGCAGGAGAAGATTCCTGCATTGCGCACATAAGGTTGCAACGTGATCAGCGCCCAGCCCCCGCGCGGATCGGAGGGAGGCCAGGAAGGTGCCCAAGGGCGCATGCCAAGGGTGTTTTTGAGATCCCGCCTGTCGGGAAGGCACTCGTCGTAGTCGGACAGGTACATGCGCATGGCCATGCCGATTTGACGTTGGTTCGATTGGCAGGCCGCTTGCCGTGCTTTTTCGCGCGCCTGCTGGAAAACGGGAAACAAGATCGCGGCGAGAATCGCGATGATCGCGATCACCACCAGCAACTCGATCAGGGTAAAGCCGCGGATCATGCGCACGGATCCGCGTAGATTCCCACCCGAAGCGATCCATCGGCAAGAAGAACTCCCCGGTACATGCCGGGGCAATTGAACGCGAGGCCTGCCGTTCCGTCCGCGGCGACTCCGATCATCCCGCCGTCGCCACCCGATTCCACCAGCAATCCATCGACCACTTCGGCCAA
The DNA here is from genome assembly GCA_964646105.1 of uncultured Armatimonadia bacterium. Taxonomy (GTDB): domain Bacteria; phylum Armatimonadota; class Armatimonadia; order Armatimonadales; family Armatimonadaceae; genus CAIRTT01. The sequence goes on along the minus strand of CAZYBA010000156.1, from coordinate 701 downwards.
CGCATTTCCGATGCCGTGCCCGAGCAACTCCATCCGGGAATGAACGGCATGGGCCGCCGCACAGCGTATGAAATGTTCCCCGTGTCCGGTCGCCGAGAGAGCCAGAGTGTGGTTTCGGGCCCAAGTTCCCGCACCGATGATCGGGCTGTCCCCGACTCTTCCGTATCGTTTGTTCGTCATACCGCCGGTGGACGTGGCGGCGGCCAGGTTGGAGTGGCGGTCGCGGGCGGCCGCACCAACGGTTCCGAATTTGTTGTCCTCCGACAACGACACGGTTCCGCGCTGGCGCTGGACTTCCCACTGTCGAAGACGTTCCTCCGTAACAAAATACGCGTCCGGCACCAGTTCCAGTCCGGAAAGCTCGGCGAATTCTCGTGCGCCATCCCCGCAAAGGAGGACATGCGGGGTGTGTTCCATGACCGCCCGCGCAGCCTTGACCGGGTTTCGTACCGAACGGATACCTGTTACCGCTCCGGCCAATCCCTCTCTACCGTCCATCACCGCGGCATCCATGGATGCGGTTCCGGTCGAATCGAGCACCGCACCTTTTCCGGCATTGAAGAGCGGGTTGTCCTCCATGGCGCAGACGGCCGCCTCGACGATATCGAGTGCATTGCCTCCCGCAAGGAAGACGCGCTGTCCGGCAAGCAATGCCGATGCGAGACCTGCACGGGACGCCTGTTCGCGCGCTGCGCTCAGAT
>CAZYBA010000155.1:7256-7514 GCA_964646105.1 uncultured Armatimonadia bacterium | reverse complement strand
CCTCTCGCTTTTCCGGTTCGATTACCGCTGGGAGGTCTACACTCCCGCGGCGGCGCGGCGACGGGGCTACTACGTGTTGCCGATTCTGCAGAACGGCTGCATCGAGGGGTGGGCCGATCTGCAATTCGATCGTGGCACCAATCAGTTGATGGTGCGCAACGGCCTCCTTTCGCCAAATGCCGATGAACGTGGCGTGGACGACGCGTTGGCGATGTTTGCGACAGAACGGGACACCGTCTTCGTGCGGGATTTCCGATG
>CAZYBA010000155.1:4096-7246 GCA_964646105.1 uncultured Armatimonadia bacterium | reverse complement strand
ACTTCTAGATCAATGGACCGTAGAAATGCCCCGCGCCATCACGTTGGCCCTACCTATCGACGTCTTCCGGCAAACTGCTTCCCAATCGAGTACTTGTCACCGTCCCGGTTGACCCAACCGGGACGGCGCAGGACCTGAAGGCAGTCGGGCGGGTATCTAACCGGACAGACGTCCCTCCCGTGCGCCGCCCGATGCGACAAATCGGGGTAGCGCGCGGCCGTGTCTTGTGACTGTATTGACGATCGAGTCGCCGTACTCGCGTGCGCGGAACTCACCGATGCCGGAAACGCGACGTAGGGCCTCGATCGTCGATGGTCGCTCGGCGGCGATGCGCTCGAGAACCGAGTTGGGCAGTACGGCAAACGCCGGCACCCGCCGCATTGCCGCAGTCTCACGCCGCCATTGGACCAGTTCGGTCCAAAGTGGCGATACCGGCTCAACCACCGCGACAGGCAGTTCGCGGGTTTTGCGCATCTGCTCGCTCATTTCCCTGCGAATCCGTGTCCGATCCGGTCCTCCGTCCCCGTTGCAGCAATCACACCGCCCACAGCGTCGTCTTGTCCACGGGTCGCCGTAATACTCCGCGATCCGCCGATGGCGGCATCGATCCGCTTGGACGTATTGGCTGAGTGCTCTGCGGCGTGCCTCGTTGCCATGCAGTCGGTCCACCAAGAGCTTCTCGACTCGTTCCCGCGCGTTTGGCGCCGGAACCTGAAGTTCGATCTCGATCCATCGTTGATTCCTCCGGCTTGGCCGACTGGTTTCCTGCGCAGCAGCGGACATCCCTTCGGATTCCAAATCCGATCCCATTCCCTTCGAATCCAATTCCGCATGGGTCGGGCTGCCGTTCAACCAGACATCGGGGTGTCGGACGATCAGGCCTGTTTCTTCGAGGATGGGCAGTGTCCTTGTCCACGCCAGCGGGGAATCTCCGGCGACGACATTGGAATCGGGATCCAGATGGACAATCCGATTGCGCGCCAGACGCCGCAACTGGTCGTACACGCCCCGGACATGATCGATGGTCAAGGTCCCGTCGACGTGATGGGCGGAAAGTTGGCGTAGATCCACGGGTGCCGCGAGCAACGCGCACCACGCCGGGTTTCCGTCCCGACCTGCACGGCCGGATTCTTGTGTGTAGTTTTCCAACGACTGGGAGGGTTGAAAATGAATGAGGTACCGGATGTCGGGTTTGTCGATCCCCATTCCGAAGGCAACTGTCGCCACCATGACTTCCAAGTCCCCTTCCATGAACCGGTCTTGGCTGCGCGCTCGTGTGTCACGGTCCAAACCCGCATGGTAATAACCGGCACGGACACCGTTCCGGGTCAGTATTTGCGCGACATGCTCGCACTTGCGCCGGCTGGACGCGTAAATCAGTCCCTGTCCGGAAGTCGTCGCGACCGCCGCGCGCAACCAACCGAGTTTGGCGGACTCCGAGCGCAACCGGACGACCGAGAGGTGCAGATTTTCCCGGTGGGCTGGCTTGAGAAATCGTCGCAACGATCGTCCCAGCCTTGCCTCGATGTCGTCCCGGACCCGTGGCGGCGCGGTTGCGGTAACCGCCATTACGTGGCGGGGGGCCAGTTCGCGAACCAGTTGCCCTATCGCACGGTAATCGGGGCGGAAATCGTGCCCCCACTCGCTGATGCAATGGGCTTCGTCCACCACCACCCGTTCCAGACCGACGCGCGCGATCAACTCCAAGAAATCCGGCGAACGCAATCGCTCCGGGGCGACGTAAAGCAGTTTCAATCGCCCCTCTGACAACCGGCGCAGGCGGTTTGCACGCTCCTCACTCGGTAGTGCCGCCCCGATCCAGGTGGCCAACGGTCGTACCCGTTCCGGAAGCCCGTCGACTTGATCCTTCATCAGCGCCACCAAGGGCGAAAGGACCAGTGTGAGGCCTTGTCCTATCAGTGCCGGGACTTGGTAACAGATCGATTTGCCACCGCCTGTGGGGAGCAATGCCAACAAGTCGACCCCGTCAACGGCTGCGGCGACGATCTCGCGTTGACCCGGGCGGAAATCCGCGTGCCCAAACCAGCGTCTCAGTGCCCGTGTGTGCGGATCTTGCCTGTCAAGCGTCATGCTGGGCAGTGTAGCGGGGGCCGCACGGCCCCGAAACCTCAATTTTGATGAGAAACACGCAAATTTTGGCTGACGTTGCCTGCCAGTTCCGTGCGCCTTTGCCCGCACGCGAACGGACAATAAAAACGCCCCGGGCCGTTGGCCCGGGGCGTCTGTGTCGAAACCGACGAAAATTAGTCGCGGGCCCAGAACATGGGACCGGGCTTCTCGGAGATGACTGAACGCTTGAGCACATCCAACGCCTTGTGGAGGCCTTCGCTGGTGGACATCATGCCGTCCTCGTGCTCGATGGACAGGACGTAGTCGTAGTCGACCGTGCGCAGGACCGTGACAAAATCCTTCCACCAAGCTTCGTCGTGACCGTAACCCACCGACCGGAAAACCCACGAACGTCCGGCGATGTCGCCGTAGCTCTTGGTGTCGAGGTTGCCGTTGGCGTTGGCGTTGGTCGGATCGATACGGGTGTCCTTGGCATGGCAGTGGAAAAGCGCACCGGCTTCGCCGAGTTGGCGGACAGCCACCAGCGGATCGACCCCCTGCCACCAGAGGTGGGACGGGTCGAAGTTTGCGCCGATGTGATCGCCCGCGGCAGCGCGCAGCCGCAGCAGCGTGTCGTTGTTGTAGACAATGAACCCCGGGTGCATTTCGATTGCGAACTTGACCCCGTGCGACTTGAGGTAGCGATTCTGGGCGCGCCAATACTTGCCGGCGACTTTCCACTGGTAATCGAGAATGTCCCGGTATTCGTCCGGCCAGGCGCAGGTCACCCAGTTGGGGTTCTTGGCACGCGCGCTGTCGCCGGGGCAGCCGGAGAAACCGTTGACCGTCGCCTGCGGCATGATGCCGTCGCCGTGCAAGGCTTCCGCAAGAAGGACTGCCTGCTCGAACGCCTGATGGTGGTCTTCGGCAATCGACTTGATCGGGTGCAGCGGGTTGCCGTGCACCGAGATCGCGGAAATGATCAGGTTGCGCGACTTGACCGCGACGACCAGCTTGCGACGCTTTCCGGCGTCGGCGGCGAGGGCAGCAACCCCGCCCACATCGTCGATGTGACGGCTG
>CAZYBA010000155.1:3709-4086 GCA_964646105.1 uncultured Armatimonadia bacterium | reverse complement strand
CCCACCCAGTTCGACCGATTCAATGCCCGCACCCGCGATGTAGTCCAGCGCCGCTTCGATCGGCTGATCGTGGAACAGCGCCGTAAAGATTCCGATCTTCATCGTCTTTCCTCGGAGAAAAAGTCGGACGCGTGTTGGCGCGCCCCCGGGGCTATTTTGCCGATCCTGCCGGGGAATCCTGCCACAATCGCACAAGCGCGTCAGCGATCATCCGTGCACCGTCGCAGTCGATGGGATTCGGCCTCGGCGCATGGGCAATCGCATCGAGACCCGCCTGCCAGCGGCACGTCAGGAACTGGTCCCGCGGCAGCAACACCCCGAAACTATTCGATGTCAACCATTTCTCGAGGGCCGACGATTCGGAAAATTCGGGGCGC
>CAZYBA010000155.1:0-3699 GCA_964646105.1 uncultured Armatimonadia bacterium | reverse complement strand
GATGCAGTCAGGATCGGAGTTCCTGCGGCGGCGCATTCGCCAAACGTTCCGTATCCCGGTTTCGCAACCACTGCGTCCACCGAAGCCACTACGTCCGAATGCGATACCAAACGCGCGTCCACTGCAACCAACGGTTCCGGTAACGCGTCCCCGCGGGTCAGACCGGCAAACATCCACCCGGCCAACGTCGACAGATTCTCCCAGGCGAACGGTGTGTTCCAAGCTCCAGGCAACACCAGGGCGACCTTTGTGTTGTCCGGCAAATCCGGAAACAGGTCGCGCCGCCGATCGACCCCGCGGGTCGCCACCCACGCGCATCGATTGACGTTCGACAATTCGGGCATCGCGATGCTCGGTCCGGTAACCCAGACGTTCCCCGCGTTCGAAACCATCGTCTCCAACGTCTCGACGATCTGCGCGGCCCCCTCCCATGGGCGGAAGATCGAACACCACGTGAAGTTGGCGACCAGTACCGACGGTATCGAGGCCAGCCGAGCGGCCATCAACGGAATCGGCGAGATATCGGAGACAACCAGACGGCAACCGGTCGCCACCAGCGCGTCGGCCAATTCTGTCGCAATCGATTCCGCCGCGGCAATTAATCGGCCCGCGTTCGCCAATGTCGCCGGGAGGTCGATATCCCAAGTCGACGATTGAACGCATGCGAAGTCCGGGCAGGGATCCATTCGCTGGCAACGCCGCGCCCAGCGTTCGTCCCAAAACCAATCGGGCACCTCGCAATGGACGGAAACGGGAACGTCCGGCGGCAATCGATCGATGATTGCGGCCGAGCGAGTGGCGTGGCCGAGCCCGTGCGGCGAAACAAACCAGTCAATGGCCATCAGACGGCGGTGCTGGATCCGACTCCGCGCGGATCGCTGGCAGCTTCTCGCACACCGTTTCCCCGAACCACCACCGCTTGGACATCGCCGATGATCCGAGTTGCCGCGACGCGGTGCCCTCTGCTCTCGAGAGCAGGGCGCATTGCCGACAGTCCCGGTTCGCTGACAATTTCGTCCGGAAGCCACTGGTGGTGCAGACGCGGCGCCTCCACCGCATCGTCCACGGAAAAGCCATGATCGATCACCAGCAACAATGTCTGCAGTACGGAGTTGATGATGGTCGGCCCACCGGGAGAACCCAGCGCCATCGCCAGCTTTCCTTCGGGATTCTCGACAATGGTCGGGCTCATCGACGACAGCGGGCGCTTGCCGGGAGCCACTGCGTTGCGTCCCGACTGAACCAATCCGAATTGATTGGGAATACCGGGCATCGCCGCGAAATCGTCCATTTCGTTGTTGAGCAGGATCCCTGTGCCGTCGGCGACGACAGCGCTGCCGTAGTTGCCGTTGAGTGTGTAGGTGTTGGAGACCGTGTTGCCCTCTTGGTCGACTACCGTGAAATGGGTGGTTTCCAACGATTCGGGAACTCCGGGCCGGCCCGGCCCCAAATCGGCGCTGGGGGTGGCTTGTTCCCGGGAAATCGTTCTTCCCCATGCCAAGGCCCGGTCCCGGGACATCAGGCGGCGGACGTCGACGTTGACAAAATCCGGGTCTCCCAGCCATTCGGCACGGTCTGCGAACGCACGCCGCATTGCCTCGACCAGCAGGTGGGCGCGCAATGGGTTGTCGTGTTCCAGACGATGGATCTTCTGCGATTCAAGGATCTGCAAGATGGTGGCGATGGCGATCCCGCCGGACGACGGCGGAGGCATCAGGATCATGCGATGACCACGGTACGCGACCTCGAGGGGACGGCGTTCACGCACCCTATAGGCCGCCAAGTCGGCTTCGTCGAGAAGCCCGCCGCCGGCGCGCACCGCGGATGCGATCCGGCGTGCGGTTTCGCCGCGGTAGAACTCGGCCGATCCACCGGTCGCAAGACGCTTCAATGTCGCAGCGAGGTCTTTCTGAACGAGCACGCTTCCCGGGCGCCGGCCCGTATTGTTCTCCAGAAAAATCGCCTTCGAAGAGGGAAACAGATTCAAGCGCGGTGCGGCGCTGGTCAGCGAACCGTGAAGACGTTCCGAGACCACGAACCCGCCGTCGGCGAGGCGGATCGCCGGTTCCACCAAGTCGCTCCACCGCAGTTTGCCGGACCCGAAGCGACGCCAGGCCAGTTCAAGACCAGCCGACGTGCCGGGGGTGCCGCAGGCCAGCCATCCCGTAACCGGACCACGGTCGTCGGAGCGCACCTTGCCGTCATGCCCCACGTACATCCCCGCGGTGGCCCGGCGCGGGGCGGTTTCGCGGTAATCCAACACACCCCGTTTACCGTCGCGGCCGCGCCATACCCAAAAGCCACCTCCTCCGAGGTTTCCGGCAGCGGGCAGGGTGACCGCAAGTGCCAGGCCAATGGCCACTGCGGCGTCCGCCGCATTGCCTCCCGCACGCAGAATCGTTGCGCCAACTTCGGCGGCCAAGGGTTCGGGGGAAGCCACGACCCCGCCACGGCTGCGGACCGGTTTCGAGTTCATGGCACAAAGACCTCGGCTCCAGCGGCTGCGGGAGTCGGCAACAGGAGCGGTTTTCCGGTAAAGGATGCCGACCATGCGCCGTCCAACTCGTGCAGTAGATTCTCCAGAATCGACGGCGGATGGACAATCACCGCCGAGCCGCCCCAACCTCCTCCGGAAAGTTTTGCACCGAAAGCCCCGGCGCGTTGCGCCGCTTGCACGAGCAGATCAACCTCGGGACAAGAATTTTCGAACAGTTCCCGGCAGGAACGATGGGATGCGTTCAGGCAAGCGCCGAACCCGGCCCAGTCGGCTGCGCGCAGCGCCGCCGCACCGTCGAGGACACGCTGGTTTTCCTCCAATACGTGCCGTGCCCGCATCCGGTCCAGCGTGTCCAGCGGCAGTGCAGGGTTGTTGACTTGGTCGAGAGTGACATCCCGGAGCGACGTGTCGCCGCGGCCGGTGAGGGTTTGGGCAACCCGGAAGCAGGCGTCCCTTCGGGCACGGTATCCGCCCCCTTCCGCGAGCGCATGCCGCACTCCGGTGTTCGCGATCAACAGGGCGCACTCGTCGGCCGGAAGCGGCACGGTCTCATAGTCCAAGGTCCGGCAATCGAGCAGGAGTGCGTTTCCCGATTCGCCGCATCGCGATGAAAATTGATCGAGCAGTCCCACCGGTGCTCCAACGAACGGGCCGTTTTCAGCCCGGCGGCACAATTGCGCGAGTTGCATTCCCGGAAATCGTCCCGGTGCAAGAAGATGCTCCAAGACAGCGGCGGTGGCAACCAAAAGTGCAGCCGACGACGACACCCCGGAACCATCGGGAACATCGCTCGCGACGGCGATTTCGGCGCCCGGAAACGGGATACCGGCCGATGCGAATTCGGCGAGGACCCCGCGCAGGTAATTGGTCCACCGGTCGTCCCCCATCGCCTTCCGCATCGAGTTTGCGGAGAATACCCCCTGCGCGTAGTCGGGGTGTTCGCTGACCGCCCGTACCAGGCCGTCGGTGCGGAGTTTCAAAGCCACGGCGGTCGAGGGCGCCACGGCTGCCGTCAGCACCCATCCTTCGTTGTAATCGGTGTGGTTGCCGAGCAACTCGACTCGGCCCGGAGCAATCCCCACCGCGTCGGGGGTGATTTCGAAACATTGTCCCATCAGATCCGACGCCCGCCGAATCAAGTCCCTACGTCCCATGCCGGCACTCTAGCGGTTCGGTTGGCGACGCGCAATCCAACGCGCGGG
>CAZYBA010000154.1:0-7543 GCA_964646105.1 uncultured Armatimonadia bacterium | reverse complement strand
CCGGGAACGTGCCCGAGCGAAGGATCCGGTCGGCATGGAGATCGCTGGTCGACCCGACGCTCTCGGGGGAGTCGCGGGAAGTGGTCCGCACGGTACGCGACAAGGATTTGGGAATCGGCCTGATCTCCCGGGATACCACGGGAAAACAGACCCGCCACGAATGGATGGTCGACCTCCCTACGGGGCGTCACCTACGGCAGACCGGAGTCGGTGCAGAGCAGCTCCGGCTGGATCCGCCCCTGTTGGTGCTTCCGCGAGTGATCGAGCGAGGCCGTCCGATCGCCTGGAGGGGTACGGTCGAAACGCGGTCCGGACGGATTCCGGGGCGGGGATGGACACGGTTCCGGGGCTGGGAGGCGGTGAAACTCGAGGGCAAGCCGACAGAGGCGATCTGTATCGAGAGCGTTGTGGTCGCCGAAAGTGACATTGGAATCGTTCGTCTGCCAACCACGCGATGGTTTATTCGGAACTACGGCCAGGTCAGGGTGTGGTTTCAATTGGGCTCAACCGAATATCTACGCGAGGTGACGGATTTGGAGTTCGCTCGATAGCAAACTCTTGTGCGTCTGTCATTTTGGTGGTTATAATGCCGTGTTCAGGTCTACCAGGCCTGCTGTGTTCAGTGTTGTTGGCACCGGCCCTGTTCCCGTTGTTCGAGAAAGTCCATCCATTATGTTGAAGAACCGAGTACTTCGTCTTGCCGCGGCCCTGGTTGTCGCGGGCGTTGTCGCTGGACAGATCCCCTCCGGCACGGGTGTTGCCTTCGCGGACAACTACGAAGTCCCGGTGGGCGGTGGCTCCAGCTCCGAGATCCTGGTGGCCAGCGGAGCCGCGCTTGCGGCGTACGGCATCATCAGTGCTTCGGCTGGCGCGGGATCCGGCCCCTTGGTTTCGGGAGGTGCCCTTGGGCAGCCGATCGGGAATCTGGGCGGTATTTCCGGCGGCCAATTCTCCACATTGCAAAACCTGATCGACAAGGCGGGATTGCGTGAGTTCCTCCAGGCTTCGGGCCCCTACACCATGCTCGCTCCGGTGAATTCGGCGATCGATGAGCTCCCGGCAAGCACGTTGGCCGACCTGCTAAATCCTTCCAACAAGTCCCAACTGGCCGAGTTGCTGAAACAGCACGTTGTCCAGGGCCGCTACACCATCAACGCTCTCAAGCAACTTCCCGATGGAACTCCGTTGGAAACCGTTGACGGTCGAACGGTGGTCATCACCAACACAGGTGGCCTCAAGATCGACGGCATTCCGGTCACCGGTCAGGACATCGCTGCCAACAACGGTTGGATCCACCCGCTTCAAGGCGTTTTGAAGCCGTAACGGCGCGCTGGCCCGAGTCGCACCCCGGCAATCTTGCCGGGGTGTTTTTATTTTCGGCGCACTTGGGACGCCTGCCCCCTTCGCCACGATAGAACCACCACCGCGTAGTGACGTCTTTCCCGAGCACTGGGCCGGCTGGCGTCAGGAAAGCAGCGGGAAAGGATGTGGCGGACGATGGCGCGCTCCGATTTGGACACAGCCCAGAGCGCGCCCTTCCCCCACCCATACCGCTTGGTCATACAGGGCAACCGTTGGGCAGATATGCCACGGCAGCGCCAACAGTACATCTCCCGGGGCCAACCGGGAAGCGAGTGGAGTCTCGAAGACCAGGTGCTCCTCGCTGTGGCTGACGAACTCCACGGGTCCCAACTCGGGAAAGAAAACCCGGGGGTGAGGCATTTCCGATGCCACCGACTTATGCCCGAGGTCAACACAGACGCGGCGGCCTCCCGGACGCGAAATCACCCGTGTCAGCAACGCGGCCGCGTGCTCGAAGCCCAATTCCCCGAATTGGGTCTCGCTTGAGACATCCCACAGGGTCGTGGTTCCGGGGCTGCATTCAACGCCAGGCCGGCGGGCATGGCTGGGGAACGACGGGGTGCCACCTGCGACGATCGTTGGAACCGGCACGCCGGATGCTTCGATCCGATCGCGGAGGGCCAGGATCGGTTCAAAAGCCACATCGATTTCGCGTGAACGAGCTTCCGGGTCCGGGTCGCGCAGGTGTCCATCGTAGATATGCAGGCCTGCGAATGCCAGACTGTCGGACCTGGCGATCTGCCGGGCAAGTTCAATGGCTTCCGCGCCGACGGCAATCCCGGTCCGGTGCATCCCGTTGTCCAGATCGACCAGCACTCCCAGTGGATAGGGTACGGAAAACCGACGCAGGGCGGCGGCGACGCGATGTACGGCCTCCGGGTGGTCGGCGAGGGTGCTGAATCGCGTCCCGGGGAATTCCCTTGCCAACGTCGCCAAGGCTGACGCATTCGGACCGACCGCCGGCATGGCCAGCAACACATCCGAAACACCGCACTGTGCCAGCATGCGCGCCTCGGTGAGGGTCGCGCATTTGGCCTTGCCGATTCCACGTTGTTGCAAACGATGGACCACTGCCGGCATCTTGTGCGTCTTCACATGGGGCCGGAGGAGGTCCGGACCGCCCGCGATGGCGACCATTCGATCGAGATTGCGATCGAGCGCCTCGGCAAAAACCAGGAGGGCAGGTGACAGGATTTCGTCGACCCCCAAGGGCAAACGGGGGGTCATCGACCGTAGACCGCCTCGAAATGGGTGTTCGTCCGCATTTTCCGGAATGTCCGTCTCCCGGCACCGGGCCAAAGGATTTCGACATCGACCGTTTCGTCCGATCTTCCCAGACCGATGTGCAGGGTGGCGTCATTTTGATTGCCCTCACCGGTACCGGCCTCCACCTGGCGTGTCCAGACCTGTGTGGCGCTACGGACCTGAACTTGCGCACCGATTGCCGATCGGTTCACCCGCGAACCGTCGCCACGCAGCCGGACGCTCAGCCATTTGGTCCCGGAGCTTGCTGCCGACTCGTTGACATACAAGCGTCCTCCGGTCACCAAGTCGAGGTCGCCGTCACGATCGAAATCGGCGAATGCGGCCTGGTAGGTCGGTCCGATCCCGGAAAGTCCGAGTTCGCCGGTGCGATCGGAAAATCGGAATCCCCCTTGGTTATGGAACAGGACGGGAAAATTGGGCCTTCCGAAGGACGCGACCCCGTAGACCGTTGTAAAAAACAGATCCAGCCGACCGTCGTTGTCGATATCGCCCGCGGCCGGCGACGCATAGGATTCTTGGTAATGGATGCCGCAGGGCCCCTTGTCCTCGAATTTTCGGGACGTTCCTTCTGCGGGAATGTTTTGGAGGAAGCGAGATTTGGGTTGATCCCCCCGGCTGTCGACGTGCGCGAAATTGCCGGCAAAGAGGTCGAGCCAGCCGTCGTTGTCAAAATCGCCCCACGCGGCGCCGATCGAGTGTCCACCGTCGAATCCATCGGATGTCGCGACCGAGCCGGTAGCCTTGGCCATGTCGACCGGCACCTGAACCCCATTCCATTTCCACAGGACATTGGGCTGCAGACGGTAGTTGGAAACATACGTCTCCGGGGTCCCGTCCCGGTCGAAATCGGCGGAGGTAAGGCCTCGGGCGCGGTATCGGGCATCGGTGTGCGCGAGGGTGAACGACTTTCCCTGGTTGTTGCGAAGGAACAAGGTCGGGTAGGTGATTCCCCGGTCCCAGTCTTCGTACCCTCCGAGAATGATGTCGACAAAGCCGTCGTTGTCGGCATCGGTCCAGACTGCGCCTCGGGAGACAGTCGCAGGAAGAGCGGGCAGTGCGACGTTGACGAACCGCTTCCCCTTCTGGTTCTTGAGCAATGCCGGCGGCGAAAACTGGAACAGGTCTGTGAAGCCGTCGTTGTCGAAGTCCGCGGCGACACAAGGCCCGGAGTCACCGACACGGACAAAGCGGCGGCCGTCCCGGTTTCGCCAGATTCCTCCGCCCGCAACCAGGTCGGGGTAACGGTCGTTGTCGAAATCGACCCAGCAGGCGTTGTCGCCGCCGACGGAGAGTCCCAGTGCGACGGTTCGGTCGACCATGGGTGCACCCGCCTTGCCTTGCCCGGTGTTGGAATGAGCCGCGATACCGTGGGTGAGCAGGACTGTCGAGAGCCCGAGGGCCAGGCGGGTGTTTCGTACATTGGCTTGCATGGTGCATTCTTGCCCCAATCGGTCGCGAATGTCCTCCACTCGTCGTGGGATACGAAAGCTTTCGGTACCGGTGCGCTATAATTGCCCATCCCATGACCCCTTGTTCTGTCCTTTCCGAACGTCTTCCGAGGTCCTTACGATGACTATTCCCCGCTGGCTCGGCGTGGCGGTCGCGACCGTCGGCGTCGCCATCGCAATCACGCTCTCCGAGGGCGCGGTCCGTCGCAAACCGGTCGAAAGCCGTACCACGGTCCTGTATTGGGAGAAATGGACGGGCGACGAGGGGGCGCGCATGCGCGACATTGTCGACTGGTACAACCGTTCCCAGGACAAGGTCTATGTCAAGATGCTCTCGATTTCGGGAGTGGCGGACAAGACGTTGTTGGCGGCTTCCGGTGGCAATCCGCCGGATGTGGCGGGCTTGTGGGGCGAGCAGGTTGCTCAGTTCGCAGACGCCAAGGCGTTGACCGACCTCACCGAGATGGCCCGCGAACGGGGAATCACCGAGGACGTCTACATCAAGGGCTACTGGGACATGGTGAATTACAAGGGACGTTTGTACGCCCTGGTGAGCACCCCGGCATCCAACGCCCTTCACCTTGCGGTGGACCGTCTCCCTGCCGGCATGAAAGTTCCGGAGACCACCGAGGAGTTGCTCGAGTTCTCCGAGAAGACCGCGGTGCGCGACAAGAACGGTCGCCTCGCGTTCGTGGGCTTCCTTCCCGCAGAACCGGGCTGGTGGAATTTCGGTTGGGGTTACTGGTTCGGAGGTCAGCTGTTCGACGGGGAAAAGTTGACCATCAACTCCCCGGAAAACATCCGAGCGTACACGTGGGTCAAGGAGTTCGCGGATCGGTTCGGCGCCCGCGAAGTCCAGAATTTCCAGAGCGGTTTCGGCAACTTCTCGAGCCCGCAGAACGCGTTCCTGAACGGCAAGGTGGGTTCGGTCCTGCAGGGTGTCTGGATGGCGAACTACATCCGGCTCTACAACAAGGACCTCAAGTGGAGTGCGGTGCCGTTCCCGGTCCCCGCGGATCGTCCCGACCTGCGTGAGCGCTCGTTCCTGGGCATCGACACCTTGGTCATCCCCCGTGGCGCGAAGCATCCGAAGGAGGCCTTCGACTTCATCGCGTTTGTCCAACGCCAGGAAGTGATGGAGAAGCTGTGTACGACCCACGGCAAGAATTCCCCGTTGGCCAAGGTCTCGGAGGAGTTTCTGAACAACCACCCCAACAAGGAGATCCGCTTGTTCGACCGTCTGGCGCGCTCCCGCAACGCCGTGTACGTGCCGTTGATCGGGATCTGGCCGCAACTGAACAACGAAATGACCAACGCGTTCCAGTTGATCAATTTGGGTGAGAAGACTCCGGAGCAGGCGTTGAACGACGCCCAGAAGCGTCTCGAGCCGGCGTGGGAACGTTACCGTCGGCAGGTCTTGGGCGAAGAAGGGAATCGTACCGATGCGCCGTGACGACACCCGGGTGGCGTTGTTGTTCGCCCTTCCGTGGATTCTGGGTTTTTCGATCTTCATGGCCTATCCGGTTCTGGCCAGTTTCCTGACTTCGTTTACGGACTTCTCGGTCTTGCGCGCGCCGCGATGGATCGGCCTCGAGAACTATCGGGAGATGGCGGGTGACGAGGTCTTTTGGATCACCATCCGGAACACGCTGACCTACGTGGTGTCGGCGGTTCCGCTTGGTTCGGTGACCGCGCTCCTCTTGGCGCTGCTGCTCAACACCAAGGTCAAGGGGATGGCGTTCTACCGGACGCTGTTCTACGTGCCGTCGTTGGTTCCGATGGTGGCGCTCGGGGTGTTGTGGTTGTGGATCTTCAACGGCGAGTACGGGCTGTTGAACGAGGGATTGCGCCGACTCGGGTTGGGAACACCAAACTGGCTGGGTGATCCAGCTTGGTCGAAAGTAACACTGGTCCTGGTGGCGATGTGGGGCAGTGGCAATGCCATGGTGATCTACCTCGCCGGGCTGCAGGACATCCCTGTGTCGTTGTACGAGGCGGCGGATCTGGACGGTGCGAAGACCTGGGCGAAGACGCGTTCGGTCACGCTTCCCATGCTTTCGCCGGTGATCCTTTTCAACGCGGTGATGGGCATCATCGGGGGATTGCAGGTTTTCGCGGTGCCCTATGTGATGTTCCCGGGTGGCCAACCCGCCCGCTCGACCTATTTCTTTACGACGTATTTGTTCGACAATGCGTTCCGGTTCCAGCGCATGGGCTACGCGAGTGCGATGGGTATTGTTTTTGATCACCGTCCTGTTGACCTGGCTGGCATTGCGCCTGTCGGAGAAGCAGGTGCACTACGACCGGGGTTGAGAAGAGCATGAAGCAGCGTAATTTCGTTTCAACATTGGCGACCCACGGTGCCTTGGTACTGCTCGGCCTGGTCTTCCTGATGCCGTTGTTGTGGATGGTTTCCACGGCTCTCAAGCCGATTGCCGAGACCATGACTTCCCCACCGACGTTTGTGCCGTCGAAGTGGATGTGGAAGAACTTCCCGGATGCGATCACGTACGGGAGCAAGGACCTGGGCTACCTGCCGTTCGTGGTCTACGCGCGGAACACCTTGGTGGTGACCATCCTGACCGTGACGGGGGCGGTGTGCTCGAACGCGGTGGTGGCGTATGCGTTCGCCCGCATGCGTTGGAAAGGTCGCGACCTGTTGTTCGCCTTGACGTTGGCGACCATGATGATTCCGTTTCCGGTCCTGATGGTTCCCACATTCGGCCTCTTCAAGTGGCTTGGCTGGGTGGGAACGTTCCGCCCGTTGTGGGTACCGGCGTTCTTCGGTTCGGCGTTCTCGATTTTCCTTCTGCGCCAGTTCTTTCGTACGATTCCGATGGAGTTGTCGGAGGCGGCGCGCATCGACGGTTGTTCGGAGTGGCGGACCTTTACCGACATCATCCTTCCGCTCGCCCGTCCTGCCTTGGCGGTGATTGCATTGTTCACCTTCCTAGGCACATGGAATGACTTCCTCGGCCCGTTGATTTACCTTTCGGACCAAGAGACGTTCACATTGTCGCTCGGCCTGCAGGCGTACCAGAGCCAGCACGGCGGGACACAGTGGAATTTGTTGATGGCGGCGGCGACCATTGTGATCGTGCCTGTGATTGCGGTGTTCTTCTTCGCCCAGAAGGCGTTCATCCAGGGAATCGCAACCAGCGGCCTCAAGGGCTGAGACGTTCGGTTCGGCAGTTGGCGGTCCCGGCAATGTCGCCGGGGCGGCCGGTTCGCATTGCGCATGGAGCGAGACGGCGCCCCCGTCGATCGAACGTCCGAGAATTTTGTCGGTTTCGGGAATTGGTTCCCGTTCGCCCTCAGGTTTTTTTCATGGAAATTATGCCGTTCGGCATTGAACCAAAGTGGTTCAATGCCGTCCATATTTCCAAATGGAAAACCGTCTGAAACTCCGAAAAATAGCACGCGGAATATTCCGTGGCGTGGGAATCTTGCTCTGCGCTATTTTGATC
>CAZYBA010000153.1:4662-7588 GCA_964646105.1 uncultured Armatimonadia bacterium | reverse complement strand
TGGTTGGTTTTTTCGCATGGGCGGGGCTCAATCCGTGGTTTGCCGCGACCGCATTCATCCTTTATTTCGCATTGGCGTTGTCGGTCAGCCGAATCCGCGCGGAGCTTGGGCCACCGGTCCACGACCTCCATTTCTCGGGTCCTGACCATTTCCTGACCCGTTCCCTCGGCACCCCGGCATTTTCCGAACGCGACCTCACCGTCCTCAATTTTTTCTATTGGTTCAATCGGGCATACCGGGCGCACCCGATGCCGGTGGCCTTGGAGGGGATGAAGGCGGCACGGGAAATCGGCTCCGGTCAACGCGGCCTGGTGCTGGCATTGATCGCAACGGGCGCGTTCTCTGCCGCGGTTGCGCTGTGGGCTTACCTGCACCTCGCCTACGACTACGGTGCGTCGGCGCGAATGCGTGGTGGCCAAGGATTTTCCTTGGAGACTTACAACCGGCTGGCAGGCTGGATTTCCCAACCCCAGCCCCCGAACGCGCTGGCCAACACGGCCGCCGGCGCGGGATTCACATTCGCGTCGGTGCTGTTGCTTGCCCGATCACGTCTGGCATGGTGGCCGTTCCATCCGATCGGCTACGCGATTTCCGGTTCATGGAGCATGAACCTGGTATGGATGCCGCTCTTGATCGCGTGGATAATCAAAGGCATCCTGTTGCGCTACGGGGGCGTCCGTTTGTACCGCGCCGCCCTTCCGTTTTTTCTCGGCATCATTCTCGGCCAGTGCATTGCCGGTTCGTTGTGGCATTTGGCCGGTATGCTGTTGGATGTCCATCCCTATTCGTTCTGGGGAGCTTGAAACCGCCATGCCAAAGTGTTCATCCTGTGGAACCGAATCCGCGCCGAACGCGCGTTTCTGCGCCATCTGCGGCGCTCAGATCAGCCCTGCGACGACGTCGCCCGCCCAACCCGCACCGCAGTCGACGTCGCCGGCTTCCGATGCGACAAACTTGCGGTCTCCCGCATCCGCGAGCCCCGCGGGCCTCTCCCCCGCCGCCTGGGCCTCGATCGGCGGCGGCGTCCTGGTCCTTGGAGTAGCCGGCTTTCTGTTCGCCAAGGCTGCCGGACTGTTCGGTGCTCCGGCACCCGCGCCGAAATCTACCGCGGTCTTGTCGGCTCCCCAGACTGAAGCCGCACCGGCACCGATCTTGAGCGCCCCCCAGACGGATGCACCTCCCGCTCCCGTATTGCAGACGCCTGCGTCCGAGGAAGTCCCGATGCCCGAGGATGTCATCGCGTACCTGCGCTGGCTCAAGCGATTCGACCAAGTATTGCGCGATGTCAATTCGCGGCTCGAGGCTGTCGGCGTCTCGGTGATCCCCGAGATCTACACGGGAATGATCAGTCAGATTTCCGGGGATGGCGACGAACCCCAACGCCAACCCGGGAGCGGGGTGGTCGACAAGCTGTCCACGATCTCCACGGAACTCAACCAACTCACTGCCCAGTTCCGTCAGATGCCCCCGCCCGAACCCTGCGCACCCCTTGCGGCCGCATACGGGGACGCGTTGGCGGCCGCGGTACGTGGAAGCGCCCAGATGGTGAGCGTGTTCGGCAAAGTGGCCCAGTCGTTTTCGGGGAACGTCGACCAAGGGGCGCAGGACCGGCAGCAGATGCTTCCGGATTTGATGAAAGAGCTCCAAGGCGGTGCGATTTCCGGAGGAGTCGACCGAAGTTTCCAAGGTGCCAACAGTGCGCTCGATGCCCTGCGCGACCGATACACCCGGGTGCCGTCCGATATCGATCGCAATGGTTTCGGCATCGCGGCGGTCGACTCGGGGCTCGATGCCTCGAAGTTCCTGAGCGGGGGCAAGCTGGGCTTCTGAGCCCGCGCGTGCCGACGTCGAAACGGTCTCGCCGTTCCATTGCGTTCTCGGCCACACGATCGAAAAGCCGCACCCGAAATCGGGTGCGGCTTTTCGTTTTCGAGGTCCGAACGAGGGTTATCTCGGTCTCAGACTCCCATCAGGATGTCGAAAACCTTTTGGTCGAGCTGCTCGTATGGGAGCGGGCGCGCCGAGATTGCGTCCGGGTCCATCGGCATTTCCTTCAACGAACGGGCTTTTTCGGGCGTGTATCCCGTCAGAAGCGTGTCTGCGTCCGCATCCACCGGGTTCAGCTGCGCGAGCAGCTCTTGCACGTGGGGATCGGCATCGAATTGGCGCGCCTTCTCCTTGAGGATGAGGTAGGAGCGCATGCAGCCCTTCGCGAACGCCAGGATGTCGTTGTCGTCGGTCGCGGTGCGAAGCGGATGGGCGTCGAAGTGACGCATGCCCTGGAACCCGTAGTTTTCGAGGAGGCGCACCAGGAAGAACGCGTTCTTGGCATCTTCCTGCCCGAAGCGCAGGTCTTGGTCGAATCGTCCCGGCTTTTGGCCGTTCAGGTCGATATGGAAGAGCTTGCCGGCGTCCACCGCTTGGGCCACCGCATGGTAGAAGTTCAGGCCCGCCATCGTTTCGTGGGCGACCTCGGGATTCACACCCACCATCTCGGGGTGCTCGAGTGTCGCAATGAAGCCAAGCATGGCGCCGGTGGTGGGTAGGTAAATGTCGCCGCGGGGTTCGTTTGGCTTGGCCTCAAGCGCGAATCGGTAGTCGTAACCTTGGGCGAGCGAATACTCGCACAGGAAGTTCATGGCATCGCGCATGCGCTTGACCGCCACCACCGCGTCCTTGCCGGCATCCACCTCGGCACCTTCGCGGCCGCCCCAGAAGACGTACACCTTGGCGCCAAGGGCGTGACCGATGTCCATCGACCGCATCACCTTGCGGTAAGCGAACGCGCGGACCTTGGGATCGTTGCTGGTGAACGCACCGTCGCGGAATACCGGATGGGTGAACAGATTGGTGGTGGCCATCGGAACACAGAGTCCCGTGTTTTCGAGCGCTGTCTTGAACTCGGAGACAATGCGGTCTTCCTCGG
>CAZYBA010000153.1:0-4652 GCA_964646105.1 uncultured Armatimonadia bacterium | reverse complement strand
CTTACCGAACCCAAGGAGGTCATGGTCATGGAGATTGACACCGTACGCCCCCGAGTCCGAGAGTTTTTCCAGCATCTCGATCGGTGCGTAGCCGGGGCGGGTCGGATCGCCGAACGGATCCCGGCCACTGTTCTGCAATGTCCACAGGCCAAACGTAAACTTGTCGCTTTTCTTGGGTTCGAAACCGCCCATCGCGTGTCTCCTGAAGTGAGGGGAAATCGGGGGGACGTTCGCCATGGAGGGCATCCGATCCTGCCGTCCACAGGCAAACTCCCCGCGGGCCGCCAAGCGGTCGACGGTATAATCGGCCCTCCATGCGCGCGTTCCCGTTCCGTGGACAGACCTCCTCGCGCGCGGCACCGTCCCCGCGCGTGCCTCCCGCCGGTTGGCGTGAATCCCACCGTATCCGCATTGAGAACCGTCGTCGCGGCAAGGTGTCTGTATCGCTCGACGCGGGATTCACCTGGTCGCAGATCGGCACGGTCGCGCAGGCAGCGGCGGGTTCCGGCCCGGGATTGCCCGGTATGGAACGCGCCGCGGTCGGTTCCGTTTTCGCCGCCGGCGTCCAAGGCGTCCATATCCGTGTCTCCAACGTGGTGGAGGAGGAATCCCGCCCGGCGCGTCTGAGCGTGCTGCCTTGGTCGGGACCGATACCGAGGAGCGCTCCTGCCGGGACGATCTTGGTCGAGGGAAGTTCCGGAGTTGGACTCTTCGGCCCCCTGCTCCCGCTTGCCGGCAACACGGCGTGGATGGAGTCGGTGGATGCCACGTCCGACTCGCCGGTACAGCCGATGTTTCCCTCGTCGGAGCGGGCGGTCGTACTGGCCGTTTGGCAACCGGAACGTTCTTGGGTGCGCCTGGCTTGTGAGAATCGCGCCGACGGAGTCTTGGAAGGAGTCGGAGCCGACGGTTCGACCTGTGTCCTGGGACGTATCCTGCAGCCGCTGGCAGGTGTCGGGCGTTACGACGGCACTCCGTCCGCCGGCCCGGGCAAAACGACTTCGGTCCAGCCGGGAAGTTGGGTCGTGTCCACGGTCGAGCGGGTACTCGATTACCGTGCCGGTGTCGGCAAGGAACGTCGTGGCGGATTTCGGATCCAGGCGGTGGACGGCCGGGTTGCCCCTCGGCAATCCGACGCCACATTGCTGTTCGCGCCGATCGCGCCGCCGGATCGCAACGATGCTGCGCGCAACGCTCGCGCGGCGCCGGACTGGGACCGAGTATGTCACTGGGCGGAGGATGCCCGGTGGGAATGCCGGATCGACGACAGTTCGTGGATGCCATTGCCAATCGCCACCGGCCCCCGCATCGCAGCGTTCACGGGTGACGATTGGGCGGCGGCGCCGTACCGTCTGGGAGGTCGGCCGATCCGAAAAGGGATCACCGCGCTGCGGGTCCATCTCCCGGCTCGTTCGCCGGAGAAGATTCGCCAGTGTGTCGACGACTTGGTGAGGCAAGACCGTGTCCGGCGTGCGATCGAGGCACGTTTGCGGGGAACGCCGGTGGTACAAGGGCGCTACGTGGTTCGAGTCCGTCCCACCGACCCCTCGCGTGCCCGTTTCGTCCGACTCAGTGTCGACGGTCGGGTGGTCGCGTTCAGCAATGTGGCGCCGTTCGACCTGCCGTGGGATACGACCCGGGTGGCGGATGGCGAGTATACCTTGGTGGTCGAGATCCTGGACAATTCGGGCGCGGCGATCGCCACCACAACCCGGTCGGTTGTTGTCGACAACAGCGCTGCCGGGGGCCCACGGCCGTGACCCAGCCACCGGACTCCCTTCCCCCGTTGCGGATGGAATGGTCGCACCTCAGCCACGATCTGGCGCGACGTGAAAGCCGGGTGGACCGCCTGCGACTGACCTGGGGGTCGTTGGGCCTGCAGGCGGACCGCGCGCGGTTGCAACGCCCTCCGGCGGGTGGGCTGATTTTGGATGGTGCCGGCAATATTTCCGTCGAACGTGGTCCCGAGGTCGTCCGTGGCAGCCGGATCGAATTCAACAGTGCCGACGGGATTTTCGTCGTAGAGGACGCGTTGGCGACCTTGGCACCGTTTCAAGTACGGACCCAACGGTTGCGTCGCGATCCGTCGGGGGTCGAATTCGCCGGTTTCACGTTGGAAGCGGCGGGTGGCCAGACGAACGAATTGCGCATAAGTGCCAGTAACGCCCGTTACGATGCAGATTCGGACCGTTTCACGCTGGAAAAAGCCCGATTCGATTTGTTCGGAACCCGCATCGCGTCGTTGCCCAAGTTGTCGTTCCATCTCGGACAGGACGACAACCGGTCCGATTCCCGGCTTGAGTTTCCATTGATCTGGCGTCAGTCGGCAACATCGGGTTTGGCGACCGGATTCAAGACACCGTTGCCCTTGGGGAAGACAACCCAAGGCAGGGCGGTGTGGGAAACCACGACCCAGCGCGGCACCCAATGGCGGGTCGACATCGATCGAACGATCCTCGCCGGGCCGTCGAGTCGAAGGCGGCTGTTTGCTGCGCCGGCGCGCACCCGGAACGCCAGTCCGATGGCGGATTTGGCAGCCCTACCGGCAACGCCTGCGACGCCCCCCGTGTATGAGGATTTTCTGACGTTGCCCCCGTTGATCGTCGCGCCCCGCGACCGTTGGAGTGTTTCCGCGGGTGCAACCTGGCAGGCGCGCCGGGAGTTTGTCCGGCGCGATGCGGTGGTCTTGATTTCACGGAGCCCCCAAGCGCGTCTCAATGCCCATTTCCCGTTTGGGGCGGGATATGCGGAGGCGGAGTATTCCCGAGGCCAGGTTCGTGAGGAAACCCCGCTTGGAACGGTTTCGGATGCGGACCGCAGCGCATGGATGTTTCGTGCCGCGGCCCCGCCGGTGTCGCTCGGGCGCACCGCACGGTTGCAGTTCCAAGGCGCGGTCACGGAGAACAGTTACGACGCAACGTCGGTCTATCGGGTGACCGAGGGCCGCCTGGCGATCGACACGACGTTGGGTGGGCGCAACGGCGTTGCGGCGGGCGTGATTGCGCGGCGCAGTTACGGAACCACACCGTTCCTGTTCGATTTGGTGGAAGCAGGTACGGAGGGGCAGTTGCGCGGGCAGTGGGTGGTCCGTCGTGTGATGGCGGCACTGGCATGGCGTTGGGACCTTGGGCAGGGCAAGGTATTCGACCGGGAGATCGGGATCGGTTGGCGTGGCAATCTGCTCGAACCCCGTATCACCTGGCGCACCCAAGGCAGGCAGATCTCGTTTTCCATCGCATTGCCCGGGCTCAATCTCTGAATCCGCAGGAATTGGCCTATCGGCAGGTGAAAAGGTTTCCCATGAATCGACGACATCTCCTCCTCAGCGGCGCAGCTGCGACTGCCTTTTCAACACTTCCGGACTGGTTCCTGACCGAAGCCCGCGCTTCTGAGTTCGACCAATCCGGCAACCAGCGCAGTCGCATTCCGGCGGGGGAAACCATCCGCATGGGCCTGATTGGCGCGGGCGGCAGCCGCGGCGGTTTCCGTCAGGGGCTTGGAGACATGCGCAACATCGCCGGGCAGCCGGGTGTCAAGGTGGTGGCGGTTTGCGATGTCGACCTGCTGCACTTGGAAGAAGCCGCGGCCACATTCCCCGGAGCCAGCAAGTACGTCGATTTCCGCTACCTGCTCGACCGCGAGGACATCGACGCGGTGGTGATCGGTACGCCGGACCACTGGCACGGAATCATCGCGGCGATGGCCATGCGCAAGGGCAAAGACGTCTACTGCGAGAAGCCATTGACCCTCACCATCGCGGAAGGCCAGGCACTGGTGCGCTTGGCAAAGGAGAACGGGACTGTTTTCCAGACCGGAAGCCAACAACGCTCGGACCGGCGTTTCCGCCTGGCCTGCGAGCTGGTCCGCAACGGGCGGATCGGGAAGGTCAAGCGGGTCGTGGCGCACCTGCCCGGAGGCAGCCAAGGCGGTCCCTTCGAACTCGCTCCGGTTCCCAAGGATTTCCTGTACGACATGTGGCTTGGCCCGGCCCCGGAAATGCCCTATGTCCGTGAGCGCACCCACGGATCGTTCCGGCACTGGTTCGACTATTCCGGCGGCATGATGACCGACTGGGGAGCCCACCACCTCGATATAGCCCAGTGGGGTCTCGGCATGGACTCGAGTGGTCCGTCCAAGATCAAGGCCGAGGGCAAGGCTCCGGCTGCCGACCCCAAGAAGCGCTCGTTCGAGGCGTTCCTCTCCTACAAGGTCACTTATACCTATTCCAATGGCGTCGAGTTGATCGCCACCAACGAAGGCGAAAACGGGGTCACGTTCATTGGCGAGAATGGTCGGGAGATCTTTGTCAGCCGCGGCACCATCTCTGCGTCGGACGAAAAGCTGATCACCGAACCGTTGCCGTCGCGCGCCACCCGGCTGTACGCGTCCGACAACCACGCCGCCAACTTCGTCAACTGCATCCGCAGCCGCGAGCAACCGATCTGCAACGCCGAAGTCGGTCACCGCTCGGTTTCGGTCTGCCACTTGGGCAACATCTGCCTGCGCTTGGGCGGCCGCGAACTGCAGTGGGACCCGAAGTCGGAAGAGTTCAAGGGCGACACCGAAGCCAACTCCATGCGTTCCCGCCCGATGCGCGGAGGCTGGACCCTCTAGGACTCCGAAATGCCCGTAACCGCACCTTCCATCACGGA
>CAZYBA010000152.1:0-7613 GCA_964646105.1 uncultured Armatimonadia bacterium | reverse complement strand
AAGCCACCCGTGACTGCTCAGGCGCACATGCGCCAACGGGTCGGCGAAATGTGCGTCGGCCCCGATCTGGAGCACAATGGCATCCGGCGCAAAATCAGCCAGCACTTTTGGCACCACCGCCTCGAACGATTCCCACCACAGAGTGTCGTCGGTGCCCGGCGCCACCGGGACGTTCACCACACTGTCGCGTGCGTCACCGGAGCCGCGATCGGCGGCACGCCCTGTCCCCGGGAACAACCATTCCCCGGACTCGTGGATCGAAACGGTAAGAACATCCGGATCCTCGCGAAACAGGGCTTCTACGCCATCGCCATGGTGGACATCGATGTCGACGTAGGCCACGCGACTCAAGCCATTGTCCTGCAATGTGCGGATCCCCAAGGCAATGTCGTTGTAGACGCAGAATCCACTGGCCCGATCCGCGAACGCATGGTGCAATCCGCCGGCCAAGTTGATCGCTATCCGGCAGTCCCCGGCGACCAGGCATTGCGCAGCAGCCAACGTTCCACCGCAGATCCGCGCGGACGCGGGATGGACTCCACGGAATCCCGGGGTGTCGCCGGCCCCGAGCCCCCACCGGTCCGCCTCGGCCGCATCGCCTTCCGAAACACGACGGACCACGTTCACGTACTGAGGCGAATGAACACGCCACAATTCCGCGTCCGTGGGCATCCGCGGTTCACGGATTTCAAGCGTTTCCCCGATTCCCGGCACAGCGGAAATCCGCGCCATGATGTCGAGCAGACGTCGCTGCTGCATAGGGTGCGACGATCCGAAATCGTAGTCGATGTAACGATCCGAGTGGAACAGGCAGGCGCGATGTCGCATGGCCTGATTCTATCGAAGGGAAATTGGGCGCACGCGGGTATTATTTTGGCATGCACAACGAACCCAGCAGCTTCCAAATGGCCCAGAGCCAGCTCGCCGAAGTCGCCGCGCTGATGGACCTGCCTGCCGATATCCACGAGGTGCTCAAGTTCCCCAAGCGCGAACTGACAGTCCATTTCCCGGTCTCGATGCGGGACGGCTCGGTGCGGACATTCACCGGGTACCGGGTCCACCACAACCTGACCCGGGGGCCGGCAAAAGGTGGGATCCGCTACCATCCTGCCACCGATCTCGACGAAGTCCGTGCCCTGGCATTCTGGATGACTGTCAAGTGCGCCGTGGTCAATATCCCGTACGGGGGAGCCAAAGGCGGAGTTGTCTGCGACCCCCGCGAGCTGGACCAATCCGAACTCGAAGACTTGACCCGGCGCTACACCACCGAGATTGCCATCCTGCTCGGACCCGACAAGGACATCCCTGCCCCGGACATGGGCACCAACGCCCAGACCATGGCCTGGATTCTCGACACCTACTCCATGCTGCGTGGCACCACCGTGCCGTCGGTGGTCACCGGCAAGCCGATCGCGGTCGGAGGATCCGAAGGGCGTGTCGAGGCGACCGGACGCGGTGTGATCACCGTGACCCGCGAAGTTCTCCGGACCTTGGGGATGCAATTGCCCGGCTCGACCGTCGCCGTGCAGGGATTTGGCAATGTCGGCTCCACGGCGGCGGTTCTCGCCCACCTTTCCGGAGCCAAGGTGGTGGCGGTCAGCGATGTGCAAGGAGCCGTTCGCAACGACACCGGCATCGATGTCGTGGACCTGCAGGCATGGGTACGCCGTACCGGCTCTGTGCTGGGATACCCCGGGGCGGATGCCTTCGACGCCGATCAATTGCTGCTGCTCCCCGTCGATGTCCTGATCCCCGCCGCACTCCAGAATCAGATCACTGAAGCGAACGCCCCTCTGGTGCAGGCCAAAGTGATTGTCGAAGGCGCCAACGGTCCCACCACGCCCGCGGCAGACCGTATCCTGCAATCCAAAGGCATTACGGTGGTTCCGGACGTTTTGGCAAACGCCGGCGGTGTCACCGTGTCCTACTTCGAATGGGTGCAAGGCCTGCAATCCTTTTTCTGGACCGAAAGCGAGGTCAACTCGCGCCTTGAGCAAATCATGGTCCGGGCGTTCCAGCAGGTCAACAAGGCCGCCAAGGACCACGGAACCGACCTGCGCATGGGGGCGTATCTGGTGGGTGTGGGCCGTGTCGCCGACGCGATCCGCGCCCTGGGAATTTTCCCGTAAACTAGGAGTCCTGTGACACTTCTTCCAATCTTGCTCGCCGCCGCGTCCATCAGCCCTGTCGTGCAACCGGCGGGTCCTCCCGCCAAGGTTGTGGCACCTCCCAGGAACGCCCGCCCTGCTGCGGCGTCCGACGTCGCCGCCCTTTTACGGTCCGCACCCGACGCATCCCGGTGGCCCAATGCGTCGAAAGCCACCCTGCTCGATCTGGCGGACATCACCGTGCGCCCGAACGGCACCGCGCGCACCGTCACCCGGCAAGCCATCAAGATCTTCACCAATCTCGGGCGCGAAGAAGAGAGCGAGGTGCGGGTTCCGTACAACGCCGCATTCGAGTCCGTCACGATAATCCGGGCGCGCACGATCCGGCCGGATGGCTCTGTCCTGAATGTCCGTCCCGCCGACATACGCACCGCCAAACCGTCCGAGTACGACGATGCGCGGGTGATCTCGATTTCCATGCCCGGGGTCCAGCCCGGATGCATCATCGAATACGAGTATGTCACGGACCAGAGGTCCAGCCAGATGCCCGGCCACTTCTGGACCCAATGGTATTTCCAAGCCGGCACCGACCCCGTTCTGCTGACCCGCCTTACCGTCCGCACACCCAAGGACATGGTTCTCCAACGCCGCCTGCGCAATTCCGGCATTCAACCGACGGTGCGCCCGGCCGCGGACGGAAAAACCATCGTCAACGTCTGGGAGCAACGCAACGTCGCGCCGTTTGAACTCGAGCCGATGATGCCTCCGGCGGAAACCCTGCTCCCCAAACTCACCCTGTCCACCATTCCCGACTGGGATTCCATCGCGCGATGGTATGCAACCCTGGCCTTTTGTCGGGACACGGCGACGCCCGAGATCAAGGCGCTTGCCCGCAAACTCACCGCCGGCAAGTCCGATCCCGCCGAAAAAGCCCGTGCAATCTTCCATCACGTTCAGGAACGAACCCGCTACGTCGCAATCGAACTCGGCATATCCGCCTACCAACCCCGCCCGGCGTCCAAGACCCTGCGCAACGAATACGGTGATTGCAAGGACATGACCACGTTGTTGGTCAGCCTGTTGCGTGAAGCCGGTATACGGGCATGGCCGGTTCTCCTCGAAGCGGGTTGGTCGGGTTCCGTCTCCGAACAACTCCCGGCCCCCAGCGCCTTCAACCACGCGATCTGCGTCGCCGACATCGCCGGCAAATCGGTATGGCTCGACGCCACCGCGCAAGTCTGCCCCTTCGGGACCATCCCCGCCGCCGACCGGGGATGCGAAGTCCTGATCGTGCGCGACGGCAAGGCGGATTTCGTGCGCATCCCCAAAACACAGCCCGGCGATGAGGAAACCATTGTCGAAGCCAAGCTGCGTTTGTCCGCAGACGGCTCGGCCCGCGGAAATGTCGTGATCCGGGGCGTCGGAGATTCCGGCATGGCGTTGCGCGCTGGACTGCGCATGACCACCCGAGATCGCGTCAAGCCGTTTGCCGAGCAATTGATGTCCCCGCTCGGTTCCAATCCCAAGGTGGGCAAGGTGGAGCTGCCCGATGTCGCAAACCGTGACGCACCCTCGCGTATCGGTGCGGAGGTGTCGTTCCCCAACTGGGCAACCCCGTCCGGCGATCTGCTCCTGTTCCGCGCCCGCCCCGACCAAGCAGCATCCCCGGTATCGTCGCCGTTTGTCGAAGAGAAGCGCCGCCATGCCATCTACCAGGCTGAAACACGACGACAAACCAGTGTGGTGGAGATCCTACTTCCCGATGGTTACGATGTACTTTCCCTGCCGGAAACCATGGAACTCAAGGGCCCGCTGGGAACCTTCTCGCGCACCATCGAACAGCAAGGGCGGCTTCTCAAGATACGAATCGTCAACGACGATACGGAAACGCAAGCCGGGCCGGAATCTTACGCAGACGTCCGTACCTACCTCGACGCCTTCCTCAAGGCCTACACCGAATCGATCGTGTTGAAACGCAAGTCCTGAACCGGTCTTGCTCCTGTCACGTCCCAAGGCAGCGCGACGTTTCCATCCACAAGGAGACCGACCGATGGAAAACAAAATTTGGATCCCATGGATGGTCGCGGCAATTGCGACGCTCGCCAATGCGGCTCCCGCTGCCTCACAGCGTTCCTCCCGTGAACGTGAGGAACGGTCGCAATGGCCCGGGAGGGACACACGCCGTGTGGAAGTCCCGGTGGGAAACACCGGAGGGGGAGTGTCGCGTGAGCGCAGTTTCCCGGAACCACAGTTCCCGTCGCGGTCCGAGCGCGGAACTCCCGTTCGCACCGATCCCCCGCCGTCCAGCCGAGAACGCGATTCCCGGCCCGTAGGGGAACCTGTCCGCACCGACCGTGGCATTCCCGTGCGCACCGATCCCCCGCCGTCCAGCCGTGAACGCGATACCCGGCCCGTCGGAGAACCTGTCCGCACCGACATTCCTCAAGTGGGTCGGGAACGGATCTGGGACGAGCGGTCCCAGTCTGCGCCGTCCCGATCCAGGGACCGGGTCTGGGACGATCGGGAATCAATGGGTCGATCCCAATCGAACGGGCGGTTGCAACCTCAGTACGAAGTACGTGAACGGGGTGGATGGCGGAGCGGGGTTGCGGCGCGCTCCCGCGACACGATCATCCTGCGGGACCGGCGCCCGTCGGGACGACCCGGTTTTGTCTGGTACTCGGGTTCCGGATTCTACGGATTCTGGGGAGACCGAACCTGCGCACCCTGGTTTTTCACGCCGGGAATTACCGTGGTCAGTTCGGCATGGTGCCCGTTCAACAGCCGTATCGCCTACGTCGAATTGTTCGGATCGTCCCGACGACTGCAGGTTTACGACTCCGCCTGGAGCGCACCTCGGCCGTTCCTCGGGGACGGTTGGGACTTTGTCGATCAACTCTCTTGGAGCCCAGACGGTCGCTATCTGGCGTTCGTTGGCCGGCGCTACGGGGACGATGGGCTTTACTTGCTCGACACGTTGACCGGCCAGATCGACCGGATCGCCCGGGGATTCGACCGTTGCGCGTCACCGGTCTGGCATCCGATGGGACGCTCGCTCTTCTTTCTCGGGTCGCGATTCGGCAGCAGACGCGTCTACCGCCTCGACCCGTGGCGGGGATTCGCAGACCCATGCGACAACATCCCGTACGGTGACATCAACCGAATCTTGGTCACGCCGGACGGACGGGGCTTGCTGCTGGGGATTGCCTCCGGCGGGGGATGGACGGAAATCTGGGATGTCGATCTGGTCCGCTCGGTCTCGCCCCGTCCTTTGGTGCGCCTGCAAGGGACGTTCGACCAGCCGTGTTTCAGTGACGACGGTCGTCGGATTCACTTTGTCCAACCCGATGGCCCCGGGTTTCGGATGTTCAGCTTCGACCGTTCCGGCGCCGACCTCCGCATCCACGCCGACCCGTTTCGTTAACGGGTACCGACATCCGCATTGACCGAAAGGCCCCTGTTCCGGCGGGGGCCTTTTGCCGATTGCGCGTCGGATGTCTACTTCTCGGCGATATAGTGGACCGGAGGTTCGTCGTCGATGCCGGATCGTTACGTTGTTGCCGTGGATGTCGGAACCGGATCCGCCCGGGCCGGAGTTTTCAACGCCCGGGACGGTCGCAAGGTCGGGTATGCCACCCATTCAATCCGGATGTGGCGCCCACGCACCGATTTCGCCCAGCACAGTTCCGCCGACATTTGGAACGCTGTGGGCGACTGTGTCCGAAATGCGGTCTCTGAATCCGGGGTCGGGCCCGATTCCATCGTCGGGTTGGCGTTCGACGCCACTTGCTCGCTGGTGGTTCTGGACCGCGCCGGCCAACCGTTGACCGTCTCACCGGACGGGGAGCCCGAGCAAGACACGATTGTGTGGATGGACCATCGTGCGGTTGCCGAGGCGGACTTCATCAATTCGGGCAATTACGATGTCCTGCGTTATGTCGGAGGAGCGATCAGCCCCGAGATGGAGCCGCCGAAACTCCTATGGCTGAAACGCAACCTACCGGACACCTGGGCACAGGCAGGCCGCTTCTTTGATCTCGCCGATTTCCTCGCCTATGCGGCCACGGGAAGCAATGTCCGCTCGCTCTGCACCCATGTTTGCAAGTGGACTTACCTCGGACACGAGGACCGGTGGGACGATGCGTTCCTGACCGCAATCGGCTTGGAAGACTTGCGTTCCGACGATAAGGCGGGTTCGCGGATCCGGCCCTTGGGCGAGAGGATCGGTCCTCTCACCCCGGATGCTGCCCGCCACTTGGGCTTGACAACCGATTGTGTCGTGGGTGTCGGAGCCATTGACGCGCATGCGGGGGGAATAGGCCTGCTTGGATCGTCACTGAATCCAACCCAACCCGAAACGACACTCGCCCTGATCGGTGGTACCAGCAACTGCCACATGGCCGCGTCGCGCAATCCCAATTTCGTTCCCGGTGTCTGGGGTCCGTATTTCGGGGCGATGGTTCCGGGAATGTGGCTCACGGAAGGCGGGCAATCGGCGGCCGGGGCGTTGATCGATTTCGCGATCGAATCCGGCCATGCCGTCGACGAACTACGCAAGTCGGCATCGGATCAGGGAAAAACCGTCTACGAAGTCCTCAACGACCGAGCACACAGCCTTGCGTCCCGGAATCAGTTGGCGGATCCAGCATTGCTCACCAAGGACCTGCACGTTCTCGACTTCCATCTTGGCAATCGTTCGCCTTTTGCCGATCCGCATGCGCGCGGAGCAGTCGAGGGACTCCCGTTGGACCGGAACGACGAAATCGACACGCGCCTTTATGTCGCCGCCATTCAGGCGGTAGCCTATGGAACGCGTGCGATCGTGGAGGCGATGAATCGCTCGGGATTCGCGATCCAGAAGATTGTCGCAACCGGAGGAGGCACGAAAAACCCGCTGTGGATGCAGCTGCACGCCGATGCCACCGGATTGCCGATCGCCGTCGGGAGCGAGCCAGAATCGGTTCTTCTGGGATCGGCAATGCTGGCCGCGGCGGCGGCGGGGTGCCATCCCAATGTCGAATCCGCAATGGCGGCGATGGGCAGTGTGGGGGAAACCGTACACCCCAATCCCGCCCTGCGCGCCTTCCACGACGCCAAGTTTGCCGTGTGGAATGATCTGTATCAGTGCCAACTCCGGCATCGTGAATTGATGTCGACTTTTTAGGAGCCCCCATGGAAAGACGTCCCTTCGGAAACACAACCGATTCCCTCTCGCTGGTTGGTCTCGGCGGAGTCGCCTTCGTCGGTCTTGATCAACCCACATCCAACGACTTGGTTGCAGAGGCCATCGACAACGGCGTCAATTATTTCGATGTGGCCCCGAGCTACGGGCATGAACAAGAAACGGAAAAGCGCCTCGGTCCGGCCTTGCGACCGTATCGCGACCAAGCGTTTCTGGCCTGCAAGACCGCGGTGCGGACCGGAGCCGGTGCCGCCGAAGAACTGGAACGTTCCCTTCGGTATCTGGAGACCGACTACTTCGACCTCTACCAACTCCACGCGATC
>CAZYBA010000151.1:7439-7676 GCA_964646105.1 uncultured Armatimonadia bacterium | reverse complement strand
GGTCCTGGAAGCCTTTGCGGACTATGCACTCGGGGCGCAAAAACTCAAGCGCATCGAGCGGCCCATTGTCCTCGACGCCAAGGCGGCGCGAACCCTTTACGATACCGGCCAGGTCGATCTGGTGACATTGGAAAAGGCGGATTACGAGAAAGATTCGTCGGACCCGGCTCTCAAGAGCGAGATTCAGACGTTCAATCGTGCAGCCACCTACTATCTGGGCCTGAACCAGACAAATTA
>CAZYBA010000151.1:452-7429 GCA_964646105.1 uncultured Armatimonadia bacterium | reverse complement strand
CGTGTGCGACAGGCATTCGCCTATGCCGTCGACAAGGATGCGATTGTCAAGACGGTGCTGTTGGGTATCAACCGCAAGGCGGAAGGGGTCGTCCCCGAGGGCTTGCCGGGTTTTCAAGAATCTTTCAAGGGATACCCCTACGACCCGGCCAAGTCGAAGGCCCTGCTGCAGGAAGCGGGCTACGGGCCCGGCAAGCCGCTTCCCGCGCTGACCTTGGTGGTTCGCCAACAGCAACCGGATCTGATCAAGGCGGCGCAGATCGTAAAGGAACAGCTGTCTGCAATCGGTGTCGAGATCAACCTGAAGGAAATGGAATGGGGGGCGTTTCTTCAGGCCACGGACAACAAGGAGATCGATTTCTTCCACATGCGGTGGATGGCGGATTATCCCGATCCTCAGAACTTCCTGTCCTTGCTGCTGATTTCGGGTGCACCGGAGAACAGGACCGGGTATGCGAACCCGGCGTTCGACGCCCTCTGTCGTCAGGCCGATGGCTTGCTCGATCCGAAGGCGCGTTTCGCCTTGTACGCGAAAGCGGAACGCATGGTGGTGGACGATGCGCCATGGATCCCGCTGTATTTCCAGCGGGATATCGAGTTGATCAAGCCGCACGTGGGTGGACTTGCGGATTGCCTGCAAGGGCACCTTCCGCACGTGACCACCACCGTGGACTAGGCTGGCAAGTCGATGCTGCGTCGTCTTCTGCAGCGAGTCATAACCGGTCTAGCCACCATGGCGGCCGTATCGTGCATCGTATTCTTTGCGGCGTCCTTGTCGCCGGCCGATCCTGTCGACATCATGCTGGGAGAACGGGCGGCGCCGGAGCAGAAGGCCCGTGTGCGTGCCGCGTTCGGCTTGGACAAGCCACCCGTGGTTCGCTACGCGGCGTACCTGCAGGGGATAGTTACCAAGGGTGATTTCGGGGCCAGCTATTTCAACAACAACGCTCCGGTGACACGTGTGATTGCCAGGGGATTTCCCAACACGGCAGTATTGGCTTCCCTCGCGATGCTGTTTTCGCTGGGCGTCGGGATTCCGCTGGGAGTCTGGGCTGCGGTCCATGTCAACCGATGGCAGGATCGTCTGGCGATGGCGGGCGCCCTGGGTGGAGTGGCTGTCCCGTCGTTCGTGTTGGCGCCGGTTCTCGTCCTGATGCTCGCGGTCCAGCAAGGAGTGCTTCCCCCCAACGGGTTCGCGTTGGGCGATCCCAGCCGAATGAGTTGGCATTATTTTGTCCTCCCCGTCTTGGTCCTCGGAGCCCGTTCCATGGCCTTGATTGCCCGCCTCACCCGATCGGCCATGCTGGATGTTTTGGCGCAGGATTATGTCAGAACCGCCCGTGCCAAAGGGCTTCCCGAACGTTTGGTGCTTTTCCGGCACGCATTGCGCAATGCGTTCCCGCCCATCTTGACCGCGGCGGGAACAACCTTCGGATATCTGTTGTCGGGTTCGTTCGTTGTGGAAACCTTCTTCCGAATTCCCGGAATTGGAAATCAGTCGATCGACGCGATCATTCGGCGCGACTACCCGATGATTCAGGCGTTGTCGCTGATGATGGCGTTCGGTTTCGTTTTGATCAACGTGTTTACGGACATTCTCTACGGGGTCCTCGATCCGCGTACGCGTCGTGGAGAAGGATCCTGATATGAGCAACCGAGAACTGTGGCGGCGATTCGCCTCAAACCGTCTGGCGTTGGCTGCTGCGGTGTTTCTGGGACTGTTGCTGCTTGTGGCCCTGATCGGTCCCCTGATTGCGCCGTTCGAATACGCGGAACAGATTCCAGGCGGTCGTCTGGCGCCTCCGTCGGGAGTTCACCGACTCGGTACCGACGACCTGGGGCGCGATGTTTTCAGCCGTTTGGTCTTCGGCGTACGGATTTCGCTCGGTGTTGCGGTGGCGGTCGAAGTGGTTGTGGTCGCCTTGGGTCTTGCCATCGGTCTCGCAGCCGGCTTCTTCGGCGGTTGGATCGACCAGCTTCTGATGGCATTCACCAATGTGATGCTCTCGTTTCCGGACGTTTTGCTGGCGATACTCTTGTTGGGGACCTTGGGGGCACGGGATGCCGGTCCGTTTCAATCACTGCAACTTGTGGTGATGGCCTTGGGACTCACCGGCTGGCCGCCGCTGGCTCGGTTGGTACGTGGCCAAGTTCTGTCCCTGCGCAAACGAGAATTTGTCGAAGCGGCGGAATCCTTGGGAGCGTCATCTGCCCGTATTCTATTGCGTCATATTCTGCCGAATCTGATTTCGCCCGTCATCGTGGCGGTGACCGTGGATGCGGCAGGGGTGGTATTGGCGGAGGCCACCCTGTCGTTCTTGGGAATCGGTGTGCAACAACCGATTCCGTCGTGGGGCAGGATGATCAATGACGCACTGGCGTACTACCGATCGTCACCGCTCCTGCTGGTTTGGCCGTCGGTGTGTCTGAGCTGCACCGTGCTGGCGTTGAATTTCGTGGGCGATGGTTTGCGTGACGCATTGGACCCGCGTTCCCGCGCGCGTGGCTGAGCAGGGGAATGTCCGGTTCCTTCTGAACTAATGTTCGGGAGTCCCCGGTGCTGCTCAAGGGATCCGCGTTCACGACCGCGTGGCTGAGCTGAGGGAATGCGCCCCCTTCTTGGAGGTTGCCGATCGACGGGTCCGGTCGGGAAACATGGGATCCGCTTTCACCGGTGCAAACGCCTTGGAACCGTCGAAAGGCCTCGGGATCGTGGCTCTGGGCGGGCTTGTGTTCGGTGGCGTCGTTGGCGGCGGTCAGGTCGCGCCGGCGGGTCGCCGTCCACTCGAAGTTGGGACGACCTTGTCCGCTGCGAACCGGGGGCGAGCCCTGTGGAAGCTCAACGCACCACGGGTGCAAAGCCGTTCGAACGCAGATTCTCCGCGACACTGTCCGCACCCTTGCGATCCTTGAATGCCCCGAGCTGGACTATGTAGCCATCGCCCTCCGGAAGTACGGCAGGGGTGAAGCCTTTGGCGCGCAGTCGTTTGGCGAGTCGGTCTGCCGCCGATTTGCTGGCTGGGCCGTCGCCGACACGGACACGGGTAAGTCCGGGAGTTGCCGGCTTGGTCTCGGGATCGGACTTTCGATCGGCCCCGCGTCGGTTCGCAGTCGCTTCTGTGGCATTGTCCTCGGAAGCGCGGTTGGCATCGGGCCGGGTTCGCGAGGTGGAGGCGACCGGAATATCGGGAGCTGGGTCGGCTTTGGGTTTGCGCCGTCCGCTGGGTTTAGTTCTATCCGACTTGGGCTCGGTGTCTTTCGGGGAAGCGGAGCCCGCGCTGGTTTGCAGGCTGGTCCGCTTCGAGGCAACGGGCTGCGTCACCTCGGTATTGTTGCTGGTGTCGTCCGCGGGTGGTTGCGGACGCGAAGGTTTTTCCGGGGCGGACGGTGCGGTGTTGGCGCCAGAATCGGGCGTCTCGTCAGACGTGGGTTGCACGGCGGAGTCGGGTTCGAGGGTCACCGACATCTGGCTGTCGTCTGCGGTGGATTCAGAGTCCTGTTCCGACGCCCTCCGCGCAGCATCTTCCAGTGCCGCGGCGCGACGGCGCATTTCTGCGCGCTTTTTGTCGGTGATGTCGGTTACTTGCAACCGCGCGGGTGGGGGAGCGCTGGCCACGTTGTCGGAGTTGTTGGACTGGGGCACGGGGGGACGTTCCGTGACCGGGGCTGGTGTGGCCTCGCGGCCCCACGGAACCACGAAATAGCCGAGGAGGAAGCAACCGATCACGGTTGCGACCGCGGCGGTTGCCCATTTCACCAGAGAGCGATCACCATCCATAGTTGTTCGTCATGATAGCCCTCGGAGTATCAGTCCGCCAAGAGGGACGCCGCGAGTTCCAATGCCCCCGACACCGGATTTTGACCTGAGTCGACTGGATATGCCAATGGAAAGCGGCGTCGTAACAAAGGCGGGAAAGTCTCGCGCGTCCAGGGGCCGCAATCGAAGATTCCGCCAACAGTCGCGTAGGGCAATGGTCGGTCTGTCGGGAACCCGCAGCGCTCGGCGTTGGTGGCACAGATACGTGCGATCCAGCCGGCGGCGCCACGGAATAAATCGACGGCCTCTGGCTGGTCATCTTCGGCTTGGCGGGTCAAAAAGGGGACCAGGAAACCACGTCCCTCATCGATAGAGCGCCGGCGGCATTCCTCGGCAAACGTCGCCGGATCGGATTCACCGATGTGGGAAATCAGTTCTCCCGTCAGATCGGTGGACGGAGCGATGCCGTCCATGGAGCGCACTGTCCGCCGGATGATTTCTGTGGTCAGGTACGCCCCGGATCCTTCGTCACCGTACTCCCAACCCCGTCCACCCGTACGGTGGAGTTGCCCACCGCGTCGTCCGACTGCCACCGATCCTGTTCCGGCGATAACCAAGACCCCGTCTCCACCCGCGAGGGCCCCGTGATGCGCGATCTGCCAGTCGGGAAGTACAAGGATCCTGCAGTTCGGGAACCAGGCCTGGAGTTCTGTTTTCCAGCGCTGCGCAACGGAGTCTCTGGTGAATTTGGTGATTCCCGCAACCAGGCTGTCGGGCCCGGGCGACAAGACAGGGAGCAGGGAAACCAGCGGATCCGGCCCTCCGTCCGGGGCGGCGTCCACGACGGTTTCCTGCACAACGCCATCTCCCGATCTAAGTGCGATGCGAATCGTGGTCCCGCCGGCGTCAATTCCAACCGAATGCATTTCTTGCACCCCCTACCCCCCCATGATAGACTCCTCTCGCAAACGGGCACCACCCGTCTTGACCTCTCGGGGCGTGGCTCAGCTTGGTAGAGCGCTGCGTTCGGGTCGCAGAGGTCGGAGGTTCGAATCCTCTCGCCCCGACTGAAACGGTCCGCGCAAGCGGGCCGTTTTGTTTTCCCTTGTGGTCGACCTCCCGAATCAACGTCCCCTGAAAAGAGCGCATCATGTCCGAAAGTCCGTCCCTATCCTACGCCGATGCCGGAGTTGATATCGACGCCGGGAACGAGGCGGTGGTGCGGATGAAGCAGCATGTCCGGTCTACATTCAACAGCCATGTGTTGGCGGACATCGGATCGTTCGGTGGGATGTTTGCGGTCAATCCCGACGGCTCCGGCCCGGTGTTGGTTTCGAGCATGGATGGTGTCGGCACCAAACTGATGGTGGCGTTCCAGACGGGAGTCCACAATACAATTGGTCGGGATCTTGTTTGGCATTGCGTGAACGACATCCTGGTGCAAGGGGCGCGTCCGCTCTTCTTTCTCGACTACTTCGCGACTGGAAAGTTGGAGCCGCAGGTGGCTGCCGCGGTGGTTGAGGGTTTGGCGGAGGGCTGCCGCACAACCGGTTGTGTTTTGATCGGTGGTGAAACCGCTGAAATGCCGGGCATGTATCGTCCGGGTGAGTACGATCTTGCCGGATGTATTGTCGGGACGGTGGAACGCGATCGGATCATCGATGGTTCGGGGGTTGGCCCGGGCGACATCCTGATTGGTTTGGCGTCGGACGGTCTCCACACCAACGGTTATTCGTTGGCGCGCAAGGTTTTTTTCGACGTGGCGGGTTGGTCGGTCGATCGTCAGGTCCCTGAACTGGGCATTGCCCTCGGGGAAGCTTTGTTGGCGCCTCACCGGTGCTACGCACCGGCTTTGCTGCCGATTCTCGAACCGATGGCGGTGAAGGCAATGGCGCACATCACCGGCGGTGGCTTTTACGACAACATCCCCCGGGTGCTGCCAGTGGATTGTGCGGCCCGTGTCGAACGCTCTGCTTGGGAAGTTCCGCCGTTGTTCCGTCTGATCCAGGAATTGGGCGGCGTTGCCGAATCGGAAATGTATCGCACGTTCAATATGGGCATCGGCATGGTGGTCGTCGTGGATCGGGATAGTGCCTCTGCGACTGTCGACGCCTTGAACGCGGCCGGGGAACGCGCGGGAATCATCGGCGAGGTTGCGCGAGGCGGGCATGAGGTCCACATGATCTAGTGGGGGCGCGCTACGGACACCCTGCTTGGACATCGACAGCAATCGAAAACCCCCTCGCCGTTCTGGCGAGGGGGTTTCTGTTTCGTTACTTTCGGATTCGGAATTTCTGGGTTGTCGGAGACGAAAGGTCAGCTTTCGAACAACTTTGCCAGTGCAGCGTCGATACCGGCCACTCCCGCATCCCCGGCCGCCCGGGAGCGTAACTTGCCCTCCCCGTCGAAGAGATAGTAATGGGGCACATATCCGGCTTCGTTCAGGAATGCGTCCTTGACTTCGTGCATGTTGTCGATGGCGCAGGGTTCGTCTATTCCGTGTTCGACGGCGGCGGATTTCACTGCGGCGACATCGGTTTCGACTTCCTCGCGCGGCATGTGGACAGCGACCACCTTCAGGCCTAGCGGGCCGTAGTGGTCCTTCCATTTGCGCAAATAGGGGAGGTTGTTCTTGCAGATGTAGCAACTGAGCGACCAGAAATGAACGAGGGTCGATGCGCCGGCGAGATCCTCGCGACGCACCGACCCGTTGATCCACTCGGTCGCTCCGTCGAGCCCGGGCATGTCCGAGCCGAGTCGAAGCGGCATTGTGTCAGCTCCCGGGAGTCAGGTTCTTGGTGCCCGGCTTCCAGTTCGCCGCGCAAAGACCTCCGCTCTGCAGGGCCTGCAGGGTACGGATCACTTCATCGACATTTCGCCCGACATTCAGGGCGTTGATGGTGGAGTGCTGGATGACACCCGCCGGGTCGATGATGAAGAGTCCGCGCAGGGCGATTCCCTTGTCCTCGATCAGGACCCCGTAGTCGGCCGCGATCTTTTGGGTCATGTCGGCGATGATCGGATAGGCAGTGCCTTCGATTCCGCTCTCGGTGCGCGGCGTACGCATCCAGGCGCGGTGCGAGTAGACCGAGTCGGTCGAGGCGCCCAGAACCTCGGCACCCATCTCTTGAAGCTCTTCGAGACGATCGGAGAGGGCCACGATTTCGGTGGGGCAGATGAACGTGAAGTCCATGGGCCACGCGAACGCCACGAGCCACTTG
>CAZYBA010000151.1:0-442 GCA_964646105.1 uncultured Armatimonadia bacterium | reverse complement strand
ACGTGAAGTCCAGAGGGTACCAGAAGAAGATCAACCACTTTCCACGGTAATCGGACAGGGAGATTGACTTGACAGCACCGGCGGGAGAGTCGCCGGGGAATGCGGCGTCCGCCGTGAAATCAGGGGCAGGCTTGCCAACAAGGGACATGGTTTTCATCCTTGTCACCCGCACGGTGGCGGGAGAAGTGTCGGGGGTTTCCCGTGGTTCGATTCTACCCCCGCCGAATAGTCAAGTCGAACCGCGTCGACGAGATAATCGCTCGCCAAGGTGGGGATGGAAAGCAAAAAAATGTTTGCCAAGCGTTTTCCGGAATGTCGTTTCCCGACTTCAGTATTCGGATGTCGGGCGTTGCCCGGCGCACGCAACCTGAGGAAAGGTCAAGGGAATACGAACATGATTGCAACGGTTGAGGTTGTGGATAACGAATTGCGGTTGGGGCCC
>CAZYBA010000150.1:0-7679 GCA_964646105.1 uncultured Armatimonadia bacterium | reverse complement strand
CCGGGAATTCCCCCGCGGCGTTCCTTGCCCGGGGACAACCTCAACGGGCTTCATTGTAACCAGATTCCCCCCGGCCAACAAACAAAACGGGTGGAAAACACGCACCCTGAGGAGTGTGCATTTGCCAC
The DNA here is from genome assembly GCA_964646105.1 of uncultured Armatimonadia bacterium. Lineage (GTDB taxonomy): Bacteria > Armatimonadota > Armatimonadia > Armatimonadales > Armatimonadaceae > CAIRTT01. The sequence continues at coordinate 7,551 of CAZYBA010000150.1, read as the reverse complement.
CCGCGAACAAAAACCGACTTGTCAGGACAACGGCGAGGACAGTCCGCGCATGGTTCCCGTAGACGTCGCAAAGCGATCCGCTTCGATGCCGAATCGCTGCATAACGTTGACGAACAAGTTCGGCAACGGATAATTGCGTTCACGGTCGAACACCAGATGCTGTCCGTGCCGGAAGCCACCACCCGCAAACAAGACCGGCAGATTCGTGGTGACGTGGGTGTTCGCATTGCCCATGTTGCTGCCGTACAAGACCATGGTCCCGTCGATGAGCGCCTTCCCGCCGTCGGTGTGCGAACGCAACGCCCCGAGCAGTCGCGACAATTCCTTCATGTGCTCACGATCGATACGCTCGAGTTCCGCCAACTTTTGCGGATCCCGACCGTGGTGGGAAAGATCGTGATACCCCCCAGCCACTGCCTTCCCTGCCACTTGAATCGCAGGTGAATTGACACTGTCCAGCATCAAAGTGATGTTCCGGGTCGAATCAGTCTCGAACGCCAAACGTGCCAGATCGTACATCTGACGCACCTTCTCGAAGTACTGCTTCGGATCGGAGGGATCCACCGGCACCGATTCCTTCACAACCGGTCTCGGACGCTTTTCCCATTCCGCCGACTGAACCAAGCGTCGCTCCAGGTCACGAACCCCGGTTAGATACTGATCGAGGCGATCCCGGTCGCGACGGCCAACACGCTTTTGCAAACGTTTGGTCTCGTCCGCCACCGTATCCATGATGCTTTGTCCCACCGCCAAACGTCGCTGCTGGGCGGCCACCTCTTCCGCAGAACCCCCGAGAAACAGCTTGCGGAAAATCTGGGACGGTTTGGTCTCGCACGGCACCAATACCCCGCCCGCAGTCCAGGACAAACTCGTGTAGCCCACCGAAACATTGACCCCCCAGGTGAGCGACGGAAACCTGGTCAGGTGCCCGATCCGCTCCGCCACATACTGGTCGAGAGAAATCGTGTTTCGGAAACCACCGCTCGACGGATGTGGCGCAGCGGTCAGGAAACAGTTGTCCGCCGGGTGCCCCGCATCCACGTCGGGATGCCATACCCCACTGAACACCGTGAACAAGTCCCGATGGTCCCGCAGGTGCTCCAAGTAGGGCGACAGAGCATAGCCACGCCCGGCCTGCTCCGATGACGGGAAAAACAGCTCCGGCAAAACCCCGAGATTGTTGCAAATCCCGAGGAAACGCGGTGTCGCGGTCGGCGCCGACGCACGGGCCGGCTGCATCGCTTCCAGCCAGGGAAGACCGAGGAGCACACCCGCCCCGCGGAGGAAAAAGCGCCGGGACAAAGGCGACTGCGTGTGGAAATGGACTTTCTTCATCGAATTCACTTGCTCCGGAACAGCGGGCTGCGCACCAACGCGACCATCAACGATTCTACGCCATAGCCTGTCGGCTTGGCTTGATCCAGGATCGACTCCACCGCGGGACGTTCCCCGAACCGGACCGGGGCACCCGTCGCATACACCACCAACTGATTGATCAAGTTCCGTGCCACCTGACGTTCGTCCGCCGCAATCAACGCCTTCAATTCTCGTATGTCGCGAAACCTTCGACCGTCTGGCAACACACCGGACGCATCCACGGGCAAGCCTGCACCAAACGTGAATGGCTGGCCGTTCTTGCCCCGTCCCTCCATTTTCACCGGAGCCGCCAAGGCACGGTAACGGTCGCGCCATCCGCCGAAAACATCGAAGTTCTCCAAGGCGTAACCGGGCGGATCGATCCGGACATGACACCCTCCGCAGGATGGATCCGAGGTGTGCTTGGCAAGTTGCTGGCGAATGGTCGACGCCCCCCGGATATCGGGTTCCACCGCCGGCACCGATTTCGGCGGCGGCGGAACCGGTCTGCCGAGAATGCGCTCGGTCACCCAGACCCCGCGCAATACCGGCGATGTCGTCGTACCGTTTGCGGTCACTTTCAAGACCGATGCCTGCGTGAGAAGGCCGCCGCGGACACTTCCCTCAGGCAACGTCACTTTCCGGAACCCGGCCCCGACTACCCCGGGTATTCCATAGTGCTGGGCAAGCCGGTCGTTGAGCATCGACCAACGCGCATCCACCAACTCGCGTGCGGGACGATTCGCGCGGATCATCTCCCGGAACGTAGCGCGGGTCTCCGCCACCGACGATTCCACCAGATAGTCGTCAAGGTAGTAGTCCGGATACAAAATCTCGTCCGGAGACACAATCCCGACTTTGCGCAGGTCCAGCCAGTAGTCGAGAAACCCCTCCACCATCCGGCCCGCACGATCGTCACGCAACAACCGCTTGGTCTCTCCCTCCAAGGTGGAGGTTTCGATCAGTTTCCCCCCGGACGCCAACCCTCTCAGTCGCTCGTCCGGTTCCGTGTTCCAGAGGAAGTAGGACAACCGTGAAGCAAGCGCGCGACTGTCGAGCGGACCGGGATGTTCCTCCAATGTTACGAACGACGGGGCGCAGAGGATTCCGGAATAGGCGGCCAACTGGGAGTCGGTGAAATCCAACCCCTGCACACGCGCCTTCGCCGCCAATGCCCCGTAACGCGCCACATCGTCGTCGGTGACTGGTCCGCGCCATACCCGCCGCAGAAACGACCGGATCAGACGCACCGAGTCGGTATCCGGGTCCCGCGGCACCGCCCGAATCCGCCCCGAAGGATCCCGATTCACCGGCAGATCGCCGAAGAGGACCCGGTATCCGGGAGTCGGCCATTCCTCGACAATGGGACCTTCCACCTCGAGCCAGCGGAACGCGACCCCGGGCTGACCGTCCGCCTCCGCAAGCGGATTGCGCCAACCCGGTGGTCGGGAACGGAACAACCGGGCCGCATCCGGGCGAATGGTCTCCCCCTTCTGCAACCAAACATCCAGAGAATGCGCATCCGCCACGCTGGCGTTTTGCTCCGGACCGACGTCAAACCCACCCAGAAGCCGCAATTGACGCGGGGGCAGTTGCGAGTAGACGCTGACCGGCTCCCGCGTGCGTCCGATCGACAACTTGTGTCGGCTGGGACGCCACCACCGCCGCTCGCTCTCGGGGCCTGCCCAGAAACTGTACGCGGAAAAACGCAGTCGGTACTTGCCGGCCACGGGTGCCCGGAAGCGGTCGAATACAGGTTCCAATGGTTCGTAGGCGCTCGCCACCACCCCCATCGCTTCTTCATCCCGACGTGCCGGATCCGAATCCCCGACCGTCATCGGAGCCTTGCCCTCGAGCGCCGGGATGTCGCAGGTGTTCCCGATCATCGGGAACGTCGCACGCTCGGGAGCACTGTTGAAGTTGTCGAAGGATGCCGGCCCGACAAACGATCCCATGCGCCGGGTGTAAAACCGCTGCACCGTCTTTCGGGGCGCGGAAACCGACGGCAGCATCGCCTCCGTGAGGGCTGCCTCCGCCGCAGCCCAGTAGCGCGCCATGTGCACATGCGAGACGTCCAACGCGTCCGAGACCTTGTTGAAACGATGCCGCGTTCCATCCTCCGGAAGCATCTCGCGAACCTGAACCCAGGGCACCTCCAGGATGTCGCGCAGGGTGTTTTCGTACTCGTAACGATTCATCCGGCGCCACGTCGAACGGCCTTCGTTGCCGCTGCCTCGCCGGTCTGCATCGACCAATTGCCGATTCAAGGCCCCCAAGAAGTTCGCCTTGCCGGACTTCGACCACACTCCCCCCCCGGGTGGAGGCATTTCTCCCGTCGCAACCCGGTCGTGGACTGCGCTCCAAAGCGCAAAGTTTGCCGAATCCGACGGTTTCCAAGCCAATCGGGAAAGATCCAGTCCCCCGGATGCCGACTTGCCCGTATGGCACGACAAACAGGCTGCCGCAACACCACGGCGAACATCGGGCTGGACGTCCGTCGAAACCAGGCGAGGTTCGGGACGTTTCTTCGATGTCTGGCTTGAGGCGAAAACCCCACCGATCACACAAGGCAGCAGCGCCACCAGCGCATATCGTCGCAACATCCGTTGTTGCCTCCTCACGACGGCTGTAAAGCCGACACTCTTGGACAGTATCCCTCTCCCCACGTGTCGTTTCAAATCCAGCCAAAGCCGTTTCGAGCAGATCCACTGCCCGCTTCAAGACCGTGGCACTTCAAGCAAACCGCCCTTGGGAGCTCCGGATTCCACGGGTCCCGGGCGAAACCTGTCAGAAGCGGGCGTTGATGTCGAACTGAAACGTCCGCGCGGAATACGAATACCGGGCATCGTCCTGATCGACCAATCGGACGAAACTGACATTGAGGGACGCCCCCAGCAATCGGTTCAGCTCCCATCCCACGCCGAGACGCGCTTCGTTGCGCCGGTAATTGGTGGCTTGACGAAACGATCCGCCCGAGACGGGTGGCGGGGTTGTCGCCGATTTGGCGGCGGGATCCGAGGCATTCAGGCCTTGGAACTCCACAAACGGTACAACCCCCTTCCAAGGGTAGTCCAAGCGAAGCGAAACAATATCGTTGGTCCCGGCTTGGGAAAGGAATGATCCCCCGCCCCCGATGCCGCCGCCAATGCCCCCGCCGCCAATCCCGCCGAGCCCTCCCCCGCCTCCCAGGAAGCTGGTCGAGCCGAAATTCATCCGAAGGAATGTCAACCGGGCTGTCATGCCGTTGGGACTTCCCGCGGTCGCACCCAGGGAATAGTTCAGGTTGTCGAACTCCCCCTGCCCACCCACCTGGCTTCCCACTTGACGCGTCAAGGTTCCGGTCAGATTCAATAACTCCGACGGATCGTACGAAACCGACGCGGTATCGAAGACGGACGACGTATTGTCGAAGTTGGGAATCAGCGACAGTTCGGAACGTCTTCCGAACTGCACATCGAGAGTGCGGTAGGGGGTGTAGTGGAACTGCATTTCCTGCATCCGGGTCTGCTGGCCGGTGGATCCGGCCAGGCCGCCCGAATCCCCACCGCCGAGAAAGCCCCCCCCGGAATAGAATCCGGAAACCGACTGGCCATTCCCCGAATTTTCCAACGACAACTGAGCCGACAACTTCTCCGGCAGAACCCACAGTTGCGCGGAAAGCCCCAGGTTGGTGGCCCGACTGCGCGAACCCGACCCAACAATCTTGGACAAACCGGCGTTCCCCGAGACACTCACCCGATCGGACGGTGTCCAGTTCAGGTTGAATCGGGTGTTGTCCGTGGACGTATTGGTGAGGGAAGTACTCGAGGTTCCATCGCGGACTCCTCCGAGAAATCCACTCGACGAACCGTTGAATCCGGTGCCGACCGTTCCTGTGTACCCGGCAAGGAATGCACTGCGCCCGGAGGAAACCGTTCGGTCCAGCGCCAACCCCAGATCGAGTCCGGACCGGGTCCAATTCAACGCAACCGTATCGGACCGGTAGGCGTTGCGCGCCGGACCTCCCGCAGACGCCGGAGCGCCCGCCGTCGGGGTGGTGCGCTGTCCGCGGGATTGATGCCCGACCGTCACTGTGGTCGCTCCACCCCCGGGCCGCCAGCGCGGCTTCGTGCTGACATTGAGGCCCAGATCGTCGGAACGGGTTGTGCTGACCGGTCCGGTGTTCGTCGCCCCCGATGTCGAACCGAATGACAGGTTGGGAAAGTCCGCGAAGCCGATGTTTCCCGTCACCGACAAGGCGTCGCCACGGGCCCAGTTGAACCGGGACGCCAGATTGCGGCCGTTGCGCTGCAATGCCCCGGCGGTCGAGTCGATGCCAACGAAATCCGAGCCAATGTCACTGAGTTGGGTTGTCACGTTCCACGTCTGACCGGACTTCGACTTCGGAGACTGCACCGTGGTCTGCATCTGCAACCCGGTGCCCACCGTCCCGCGCGCGGCATCGCGGCTCTGGGCCAACTGAAGCTTCGCCTGCGCGTTCGAACCCAACGGAAGCGCCGTATCCAACCCCATGACGTCCCGGCCGCCCGAAATTCCCAATTGCAATACGGGCGTATAGGTGATCCGGAGCGACGAAATCCCGGTCACCGACGTGTCGGGCGGCAACGGCCTGCGCAGCTGGATGTAGTTCAGTTCACGATTGACCAGAAAGTCGAGTGCGATTCCCTCGACAAGAACACGCTCCAGATAACGCACTTGCACCGGTGTCCCGGGCTTGATCGGGGAACTGAGCGTGTACCGGGTGTTCAAGTCGGCGGCAACCGGGAAAAACTCGGTTACCGTCCCGTCCCCGCGCCCCGCCCCGGACGGCGACTGACGCAGCATCGTTATCCCTACCTGCTGACCTTTTGCCGCGGGGACATCGATCCGGGTCCCGGTCAGCACCCCCGGACTGGTGTTGTACCCGAGCGATTCGTACGTGTACTCGACTGTATCGGAGCGATTGACAATGCGTCCCTCCAGGAAGTACAGGGTTCCCAGCGGGTAGTCGAGTCGGTAATCCTTGCCCGGCGACAATTCCGCACCGTTCAGGTAAATGCGCTCCGTCCCCGGGACAATCTGCCCGCCGCCCAGATAATACGGCCCCGAGGTCCCTTGACCGAGCAACGTATTGCGGCGGGTCACGGCACGGGTGACGGACGCCACGGTCGCCACCTTGCTGCCTCCCCCGAGATCACGCTCGTAACGTATCCCTTGGACATTGCGGGAAAACGGAACCAACTCGTTCCCGTTCAACGACGCGGCAACGTCACCGAGGTCGACCCGGGTCCCCTTCTTGCTGTCGTAATTCAGGCGCAGCAACTGGGCCAGACTGGCGTTCACACGGTTGTTGGTCAGATTGGCGTCGATGTTGAACGTGTTGAACAGTTTGCCGTTGACACCGAGGTTCAAACTCTGTCGAAACGGACCGATTCCACCGCGATTCAGGAACGAGTTGTTGTTTTGAAACTGGAAGAGTTGCCGCGCCGAATCGGAACCCGCCACTTGGTTGTCCTGTGCGGAGAGATTCCACCCTCCCGAAAAGTTCAGTCCACGGCCCAGTTTTCCCAGGAACTGTTCGCCATTGGATTTGCCCCCGAGGAACCCGTCGTTGTCGGTTCCCAACTGGAACTGGCCACCGCCGGACTTCCCGGTCGGTTCAACCGGCGGTCCGCCGTCGGGTGTCTGGGCGGTCGAAACCACCGCGCACAGCAGAATCGCCCCGCACGCCATCGCCATCCGTACCGAACCGTAATGTCTCATGAACGTCAGGTCCACCACTGCGCCGCACGATCGGCGGGGAGCGAGGCTTCGGTCCGCAACTGCGTCGCCGCTTCCCCCACCATGTGGGAACGGCGGCTCCACTCTGCCCTGAGAATCTCGACCCGTTCTCGAAGCAATTCCGGCGTGAACTTGTCGATCGGAATCAGCAAGTCGTCCTGCCCCGTCCGGCGGGCCAACGCATCCACCTTGGGGTCGTAGGACAACGGCACAAACGGCGTGGAACAGACACAGGCGAGAATCTGGGCGTGAAGGCGCATCGCGACCACCGCCTCTGAGCGCGCCAACGTTCCCATAACCGTCTGCCATGGTTCGGTCTCTGCCGACCAATCGATATCCGACACACCGGGCAACATCCCGCGATCGTCCGGAACATGCATCGGTAGTCCCACAACCGGACCGGGAAGAGGTTTCAACGCCACAGACGGCACGGCG
>CAZYBA010000149.1:406-7694 GCA_964646105.1 uncultured Armatimonadia bacterium | reverse complement strand
CGCGGGGAAGGATCTCGGGTAACGTTCACCCCGGCCGGCCCGAGTTCATGCCCCGTGCCCTTCCACACCTCTGGCGCGGAACCCGATTCGGCTCGCCCCGCCGACGCAAGCAAACGGTTTGTAAACGCGGAAACGTCCGCGACCCGGACGCCGGCAGCCGTTCCTTCGCGTCAGAAACGCCGTGGGGGGCGCTGTCCGCCTCCAGGCCGACGTTGACCGTTGCGGGGATTTCCCGCGTTCGGCCGTGGTTTTTCCCCCGGGGCGAGACGTTCGTTGTTGGGCCCCGGAACCTGCGCCCCCACTTCCTTGCGCCAGGTTTCCATGCGCCGCACCAGATCGGCGACAATGTCGGGACGTTGTGCGCCGAGTTCCTTGGTTTCGCCGGGATCGACGTCGATGTGGTAAAGCTCGCGGCGCCCGTCTTCGAAGAACTCGAGCAACTTCCAACCGTCGTATTCAATGGTCCCGACCGGGGTGGTGCGCCAGGTGTCGCCGGCCTCGCCCCCGAGGTAGCCGGGGAAATGCTGGAAAATGGGCCGCGGGGGCCGTTTCCCGCGCGGATCCCGCAGTTCGGGCACGGCGCTGCGTCCGTCGACGGGTTGGTCCGGCAAGCGCGCCCCGGCGATTTCGGCGAATGTCGGGAGAACGTCCACATGGATCCCGGGCGTCTCGCAGACGGTCTTCGGCCTGGTGTTTCCGGGCCAGTGGACAATCACCGGGACGCGGGTTCCGCCGTCGGTGAGCATTCCCTTGCCGCCGCGCAGCAAGCCGTTGTCGGTCACTTCGCGGGACTGGATTTTCTCGCGTTTGTACCCGCCCAAGCCACCGTTGTCGGACTGGAACCAAACCACGGTGTTGTCGGCGATCCCCTGTTCCTTCAGCGTTTCCCGGAGGCGGCCGACACTGCGGTCGACGGCCCGCACCATGGCTGCGTAGACGGGATTCGCACCCTTTTTTCCCTTCCCTTTGGCGCGGAAATAGGCGATGTCTTCCTCGGGTGCCTGGAAGGGCGAATGGACGGCAGTCAGGGCCACGTAAAGGAAGAACGGTTTGTCCTTGCGCCGGCGGATGAAATCGATGGAGAGGTCGGTGATGAAATCGGATTGATAGACCCCGTCGGGAACCGGGCCGGGCGGGTCGGTGGTGAACCGGAAATGGTCGTTGGTGGAAACCGTGACCGCTTCATCGAAGCCACGGCGGGACGGATGGTATTCCGGTTTCTCTCCCAGATGCCACTTTCCAAACATTCCAGTGGCGTAGCCCGCGCCACGCAGCGTGTCGGCAACCGTCCGTTTGTCGAGCGGAAGGTTTTCGACATTGTCTGCGGGTCGCAGGGGTCGGGTCCGCCAGTTGAAGCGGTTTATGTTGCCGACGGTGTAAACCCCGGTGCGCGGGCCGTACTGGCCGGTGAGCATGGCGGCGCGGGTGGGCGCGCAATTAGGACAGGCGTGCCAGCGGGTGAAGCGGGTGCCGTCGGCGGCGAGCTTGTCGAGGTGGGGGGTTTCGTGAAAGGAATTCCCGTACGCGCCCAAATCCGCCCAGCCCAGATCGTCGGCGAGCACCAGCACAATGTTCGGCGGGTTCATGTCTGTATTATCGGCACAGTCTCCGGCCAATTCCCACGAGTTTGGACAGTCCGGGCTTGCCTTGTTTCAACAAAAAGCAGGTGGGGGGCGAAGCGGGACGTTCAACCGGGAAACGCCACCCGGGTCAGGGCCTGTATGCCGTGTTGGGAATGGGCATTCGAGCGCCGGTGCTGGAACGCCACGACCGGAGGCGATTCAACAGATCGTTCGCGATGTCGGGTCTCTCGGAGGCCAAATCATTTGATTCGGCGATGTCTTCGTCGAGGAAATAGAGTTCACGACGATTGTCCTCGAAATACTCCAGCAATTTCCAGCCGCCGTATTCAATGGCACCGGCAGGGGTTGCCCTGAAATGCCCATTTCGCTCCGCGCCGAGGTAGCCCGGGAAGTGTTGAAAAATGGGCCGAAGCGTACGGCGTACATTCGGGTTCAGGAGTTCGGGCACAATACTTCGCCCATCGATGGGTTGGTAAGGCAGATTGGCTCCGGTAATTTCGGCGAGTGTCGGAAACAGATCCACGACATGGCAAGGGGTATGGCAGACTGAGTCGGGATTGGTCACTCCGGGCCAATCGACAATCAGGGGAACCCGAATACCCCCTTCGTATAGCATGCCTTTCCCGCCTCGCAACGGGGCGTTGGAGGTCACTTCACGCGCAACAATGCCTTCTTTTTGGTATCCCCCGACACCACCATTGTCGGACAGGAAGATAAATACCGTGTTGTCGGCGATTCCCGAGTCGGCCAAGGCGTTGCGTACGCGTCCCACATTGCGGTCGAGTGCCCGGATCATGGCGGCATAGGTCGGGTTTGGACCGGGTTTGCCCTTCAGTTTGCCTTTGAAATAATCCACGTCGGCCTTGGGCGCCTGCCACGGCTCATGAGGTGCGCTCAAGGGAAGGTAGAGGAAGAACGGCCTGGCTCGGTTACGGCGGATGAAATCGATGGAGAGGTCGGTGATGAAATCGGATTGATAGGCACCGTCCGGGACCGGCATCGGCGGGCTGGTGGTGAATTTGTAGTGGTTGGCAGTCGCCGTGACCGCCTCCGTGAACCCGCGCGCCGAAGGATGGTAAGGCCCCTTTTCGCCGACATGCCATTTGCCGAACATCCCTGTCGCGTAGCCACCGTTGCGCAACATTCCAGCGACAGTCTCGATTCCGAGGGGTAGTTCCTGGACACTGTCCACCGGGCGCAAGGGCCTCGTCTACCAAGGGTGGGTTGCGATGTGACCTACCGTGTAAACCCCGGTCCGCGTACCGTATTGCCCGGACAGCAGAGCGGCACGGGTCGGAGCACAGTTCGGGCAAGTGTGCGCCCGGGTGAAGCGCATCCCGGAGCGCGCCAACGCGTCAACGTGAGGGGTCTCGTGAAACGTGTTTCCGTAAACGCCCAAGCCTGACCATCCGAGGTCGTCCGCAAGAACAATTACAACATTTGGCGGATTCATTTGTCCGCAAAATAGCGGATTTTGCGATTGCCGTAAATGGGTTTTTAAAATTCCCGCAAAGATATCAGATTTGTCTTTTCTAATTCCCCATTGAAATTAACCACCGAAAGAATCGACTGAATTTGACCAAAAAACCCGTATATGGACCGGTCTTTCCCCACTGTCCCAAGCGGTCGTACTTGAAGAAAACCCGCTCTATTGCCAGTCCAGAGAAAGGCATGTCGAGCCGACGCCGCAAGCGAGGCGGGGCACTCTGGTTTGTTCCACAATTCCCTGGTCACGGACGAGCCGTGGAACCAACCGGCATGACTGCCGAGAGTACTTTTCCGGACTGTCGGTCCCGGAATTCAACCCGTTTGCGCTCGGTGTTCCACGCGAGGCGCACTCCGTCTTTCCCCCCGAAATCGATGCCGGCGGTGCCGAGGTCCAGGCCCGTTTCCCATTTTCCGTCGATCGCAATCGCACGTCCGCCCTTGCTGCCCTCGTCGAAGCGCAGGCCGTCGCGGAACCGGGCCTTCGGAGCCGTCTGAATGTTGATGGCCTCGTCAATGGTGGTGCGCGGCGGCGCCTGTCCCTCCATCACCCAGTCGACCGCCTGGATGTTCATCCCGATCGAGCGCCCGGTCGCGACGGTTTTGTGCGGCTCGATGTTGACCCCGATGGTGGTGCCGGTGCCCGCGTTGTGGAAGGTCTCGGTGTGGAACCCGGTGCTCCAGCCGGCGCCGGATCCGGTAAGGCGGACCGTCGCGCCGACGGCATCGCCGCGGTCGTGGGCGGTGGTCAGCTGGATGTAGAGTGGCCACGGGAACGCTTGCTTGGCTTTGACATCGTGGATCAGGGAGAGGATTTGCTGGGTGTAGCCGGGCGCGGTGTCCTTTTCCTGTCCGCGTCGGTAGGTGATCGCACTGTCGAGGGGAGGCAATGGCACGGGGTCCCCGAACTGACGTCGTTCGAGTGCGGCGATTCGTTCGCGCAGCCGGGCAATCTCGGGGTCGTCGGCGCGGGCGGGTTCGGGTGCGAAGACGGGTCTGATCAGGGCTCCGGCGAAAGCGGCGGCGGCGAGGGGCAGAAAATGGCGCATGGGTTCCTCCAGACGCCGATTCGGGGATTCGGAAACAGTTCCCTGCGACAGGTGACCAGACCGGTCGAGACGTTTCGAAACGCGGGAATGGGTTTGCGCTTTGGCGAACGCCGGGAGCGGTGGAAAACGGGAGCGTGGCGAACACGGACTCCATGAACGTTAACGATCCGGCCCCACGCGCACTCCGCAACCATCGGGCTCACCGCAAAACGAGACTGCGGGGAACGTTAACGAAACTCCACCGAGCCCGATGGGAGCATCAACCTAACGGAGGCCACTCTGTCCTGGTCGCCGCCCGATTCTCAGCCCAGGAATTGGCGCAGTTCATGCAGGCGATCGTCGCAGAAACGATTGCCCAGCCCAAGCACCAGCGCGATGGCCAGAAGCGACAAGCCGTATTTCCAGCGGTCGGCGCTGGTGACACGGGCCAGATACGGATCGTCGGACGGCTTGGCTTTCCACATCATGAATGCGTACGGCAGTGCCATCAGGGCGATGAACCAGACAAGCACACTCTGCCATCCGACCAGCAGCAGCACCGCAATTCCCGGGAGCAGCAGTTTGGGGGAGATCAACAGGGCGATGCTCCCGCCAGCCAGCCCCGGGGCGGGCAGAAGTTGGAAGAGGTTGAGCATGAACGCCAGGGACGCCATGACCAGCCAGAACTGGGAGTCGGATTGCAGGTAAAGGCCGACGCAGACCAAGGCGGACCCCGCGCCGAAGACCGGTCCCATGATCGAAACGAATGCGTCCTGGGTGGCGATTTCCCCGCGGGTCTTTGCGCCGGCACCACCGCCCAGAAACGGAATAAAGATCATGGGCGTTGCCTGGCGACGTTGCAACTTGAGCGCGAGCAAACGACCGAGCGACATGGTCACGAGCAGGACAGTGATCACCACCGCGCTCGGCCATCCGAACGCCCAGGCCTCGATCAGGACGAACAGCAGCAGGGACGCACCGGATTTGAAGAACGCCAGGAACTTGAGGGCGCCGAGCAGGCCCTTGAGTTTGCCGAGCACGAGCGCGCCGCCGGCAAGCGGACCGAGGAAACGGCCGAGACCTGCCCCACGGGACGATTTGGGGTCCGGCTCGTCGTCACCCGGGCCGCCCGGATCGAAATCGGAGCGCCCGCCGCGTCGTTGGTAAAAATGACCTGGTTCGGACGAGGCCTGCGCGTCGGGGTCGGTAGGATCGAACGTTCGGGAGTTCGACGGTTCCGGGGCCGTTTCCGAGTTCGAATCGGTTGCGGGAACCTCCGGTTCGGCGGGCAGCGTGCCGCCATCCGTTTGGTTAGGTGCGGGTTGTTCGTCGGCCGGGGATGGGCTGCGGGGCGGCTCGGAATCGGGCGACATTCGGCTCAGCCGACCGCGACCGGGGTTTCGATTTCGGCGAACGCGGCAAACCGGGCGGAGATATCCTCGAACGCATCCGGTCGGTACCCGATCACACGTCGCTGCACGATGCCGGCTTTGTCGACCAGGAATGTGCAGGGGGTGGACGGAATCCCGTAGGACATGGCGTGGTAGCCTTCGCGGTCGCGCAGGACCGAGCAGGTCCAACCGGCGGACGCGATCAACGCGGCGGCCTTGCTGTCATCGGAACCAACCACGATCGGCCAGACCGTGAGTTTGCCCGACTCTTTGTAGCCGACATCGAGTTTTTCCAAGGCCTGGAGAACGGCTACCGACTCCGGAGCGTCTGCACTGACAAATGTCAGGATAAGCATGCCCTTGCCGCGGGCGGGGCCGGTGTGGCACGTGCGCCCGTTCTGGTCGGTGAGCTGCAGGTCGCGGATGCTCTCGTTCGCGGAAACCGTGTTGTCGCCCCACTTTTGGTGGGACTGTCCTCCGTAGGCGGCCATGGATACTCCAGACAGGAAAATTGGTGCACTCAGCATACCCCGGCGCGAACCGCAGGGGCAATTGGCAAGCCCCTCCAACGAAACACAATGACCACAAGGGTGGGTCCGTTTTAACCTAGCAAAAACGCCACCAGTGGGTCCGTTTTGAATCAGCATTGACACCAAACCGGTGGACGGATCCGGTTGCCCCACTCCGTGCAGACGTTTTGTAAAGACAGGTTTGATCCGTTCGGGTCTGCTGCGTTGATTACAACTCGAGGTCGCGGACCGGTTGCGGCGCTTCGCGGCGCGGCAGCCAGCGGACCAGTTCCGCCTTCACCGGTCCCATCCGCGGATTTCCGGCGAGATTGACCCACTCATACGGGTCGACACGGTGGTCGTAGAGTTCCTCGCTCCCGTCGGCGTAGCGGATGTAGCGCCAACGCTCGGTGCGTAGCGAGTGGTTGCCTTTGTTGAATGTGGTCAAGGCAGGACGGTGCCATCGCGCGTCCGGCCTTGAGAGCCGGGTCCGCAGCGACGGATCGGGGATCCAGGACGGTGTCCGGAGGCCGCAGAGGTCGCAGAGTGTCGGAAAGAGGGTCATCAGGTCGACTGGAGTGTTGCAGAGCGACCCCGGCTTGGTGACACCCGGAACGGACCAGATGTAAGGAGAGCGGGTCCCCTCTTCCCACAGCGTGAACTTGCGCCAGTGTTCCTTTTCCCCCAAATGCCAGCCATGGTCGCCCCACAGCACCACAATGGTGTTGTCGCGGCGCGGGGAACGTTCCACCGCATCGAGAATCCGCCCGATCTGCGCGTCCGCGTAACTGATGCTCGCCAGATAGGCCTGCATGGCCCGGCGCCAGGCGGTATCGCCACCGGCTTCGAGAATGGCCGCCTGGTCGCCGTTCCCGAGCGCCATTTTGCGTCCCGCGTCCGGCACGTCCGCCAGATCGTCCTTTTTGACGGGTGGAAGCGGAATGCTCTCCAGCGGATGAAGGTCGAAGTATTTGCCGGGGACATTCCACGGGAGATGGGGACGATAGATGCCGCAGGCGAGGAAGAGCGGCTCCTGGCGGGTTCGGGCCAGTTGCTCCACTGCGTACGTTGCGGTGCGCCAGTCCATCAGGGAATCGTCCCCGGAACGCAATTTCGCGTAGGGCAGTTTGCCGATGGTCCCCGACTCGCTGGCGTCGACGGGTTCCCCCTTCGGGTAATTGCGCTGGTAATCGGTCCATTCGGCGGGCTTCCAGGTGTTGGTGTGGAAGATCTTGCCGGCGCCGCGGACATCGTAACCGTGGCGTAGGAAATGGGCCGGCAGCGTGGTCCCG
>CAZYBA010000149.1:0-396 GCA_964646105.1 uncultured Armatimonadia bacterium | reverse complement strand
GCTTCCGTTGCCGCCTCACGGTGCCAGGGAATGATCCAGGTACGGTTGCCGAAGCGCATGGGTTCGAACTGATCCAGCCAGGCACGCTCCCAGTCCTGGTCTTCCACCGTGCGGAAGGTGGCACTAGACCAGTCGATGCCGTTGTCGTAGATTCCGGTCTCGTGGGGACGTCGTCCCGAGAGGAGCGCAGCCCGGCTGGCGTTGCAGACCGGCGCAGGGCAGTGGGCGCTGGTGAAAGCCATCCCGCGTGCGGCGAGGCGGTCGATGTGGGGGGTTTTGGCGGCGGGATTGCGGCGGAGGGAGCCGTTCCAGTGGTTCAGGGCGTCCACCGCGATCATCACGACATCGGGGCGTTGGTTTCTCAACAGGGTCACCAATCTCTCTTCAAACAAACGG
>CAZYBA010000148.1:0-7699 GCA_964646105.1 uncultured Armatimonadia bacterium | reverse complement strand
GGAAGCCCTCGCCGGCGGCCAAGGCCTCGGTCCCGTCCGGCACCGAAACCGTCGACGGCAAGGTCTGCGGGCCGTTCGGCGTCCAGACGTTCATCGGGTTTTCGCGATCGCCGAACACCACGCCATTGCCGGAGTTGTACAGCCGTCCTGAAGCCGGCAACCAATCCGCCAGCGGCTCGCGTTTGCCGTCCTTGCCGAAACGAACCAGCACCAGGCTGGCGATGGGTGGAGCCGACTCCCGGCTCGGTTCGGTGGTCCAGACCGTGTTGTCGGCGGTGCGGATCGGCTGGTGCATGCCTTGGGCGCTGTGGAAGCGCACTGCGTTCCCTCCCGCCACCGGAACTTTCCAGATCCCGGTGCTCCCCGGTGCGGGTTGTCGCATCGACGCCACCCAGTAGTGGTCGCCGTCCCGTCCGAGGACCTGTGCCGGACCGGGTTCGGGAAGTTCGGTGACTGTCCTTACCGGGCCGCCGTCGATCGGGCACGCGTTGATGCTCACTGCTCCCGACAGGGCAGGCAGGATGTCGGCACCATCGACCTTGGGGGCGTTGCGGTGTGTCCAGACGACCGTGTCCTTGTCGATGTGCAGTCCGCCCGGTTCGCCCGGCCCGCTCCAAAGCACGGCCGGCTCCGATGCGCCGTCGCCACCGCGCAGCACGCTCCAGGTCTTTCCGGTGCGCTGCGACCAGACCATGATCTTCCCGTCGGTGTCGTAGGCTGCGATCGCCCCTGCCTCTGCGACCATGCCGGGGGTCTGGCCAGCCACCGCGCGCATCAGCCTGAGGCATCGAGCCGGCGGTGCCCAGTGCGACCGGCTTGCCTGCCACGACAGACCGTGGAAGGAGGTTCCAGACGCAAGCCGCGACCGAGATGGCGAACGCGCCCGCCACCCACGGCAATCCCGTATCCCGCGGCCGGGCCGGAAGGCTGGTTTTCGAATGACTGGTTTGTGCCATGATGGTTTTGCCGGACTATGGATCGCCCGCAGGGCAATGGTTGCCGGTTCCCCGGGTGGTTCGGGATCATCGGGCGGTCTTCCTGCACCGAAGCGACGCATCGGAGCCGCGGAGATGCCGCGAGGAGAACGGGAGAACTGCGCCGCGGCAAAACCGGTAGTGAAATCTGGAAAATGGACGGCGCGATTCTGTGGAAACCGGTATTGCCCATGCGACACGCGTTCTGTAAGATCAGGAAATATGTCTCCGTCTGCGTCGTTCGATTTGGATGCCCGTCGAGATGCACACGAAACGGAGGAGTATTCCGCAAAAGCCGCAACCGACGGTTCGGTGCAAACGGAAAAATCCGGTGCCTTGCTGAATGATCGTTACGAATTGATCGCGCCACGGTGCAGCGGTCCGGCGGGAACGATTTGGGAAGCGCTGGATCTTCTCACCCGGGAAAAGATTTTGGTGCGGCGCCCGGGAGCGCATCTGGCAACCAATTCCGGGTGGGTTTACCAATTCTTGCGCGAATCGGTCCCGGCCATGCGTTTCTCCAGCGACAGCCCCCGGTTTGTCACGGCGTTCCATGTCGAACAGGACGACTTGGGGCCTTTCCTGTTGCTGGAGCATGTTTCCGAACCGACGCTCCGACAGTGTTTTGATACTTGGTCCGCGTCCGGGCGCCCGTCAGTCGAAATTGTTGGCGCAGTGGTCGGTGACATCGCCCGAGCGTTGTCCGAACTCCATGCGGCGGGGTTTGTTTACGGCGAATTGAAATCGGAAGATATCTTTGTCGCGCATTCCGACAGCAACCCCTCGGTGCGCCTCGCCGCGCATGGCCTGGCCGACAACCGGGTGCTGCTGGAACCTAGTACCTCTATCCCGTGTCCGGTGGGCCGTTACGCGTCCCCCGAGCAGGCCGACGCGCAACCGCTGAATGTGGCTTCCGACGTTTTCTCTCTCGGAATGCTTGCGTACGAGTGCTTTTCGGGAATCCTTCCCCGCGGGGTTTTCGACCCGCTTTCGGAGATGGTCGACGGTATTCCGGGTGCCTGGAGCGACACAGTCCACCGGTGTCTGGCGTTCCGACCGGAACGTCGCCCCACGATGGAAGCGGTGGTGGCAGCGTTTTCCGGTGAGGTCAACGCCCTCGCGGTGGTGCCTGCGCCCGTCGCGCCGGCAATCCAGCCGCCGACCGAAAGCGAACCCCCGCTCGAGCAACCGGCGGATCCCGAAGCGAATTCGATTCCGCAGACCCCGGTGGGCTTCGATGTCCTCCCGCGGTTCGATATCGCGTCGCGCCGCGCCGCCGCGGTCGGCCTGCCCGAACTTGCTGCCTACCTCGAAACAATGCGTTCAGTCCCCGGGGGAACGTTCCCGTCCGTGGACGATCGCCGTAACGGCGCAGGGGGCCGCATTTTCGAGGTGGTCGTCTCCGGATTTGTGATGGGACGTCACGCCGTTACCGTCGGCATGTGGCGGGAGTATTGTGCGGCTGTCGGGTTGGAGATGCCGGACGCGCCGGAATGGGGCTGGATCGAAGACCATCCCATGGTGAATGTGTCGTGGGAGGATGTCGCGGGACGAGGTGGCAAAGGCGGCTACTGCGGCTGGGCATCGCGTCAGGCTGGAATCACCCTGATGCTGCCCACGCTTGCCCAACGCGAGTTCGCGTCCCGCGACTGCGGAAAGTCGTTGGAATGGCCCTGGGGGCTGAACTTCCTGGAACAATGCGTCTGGGGTTCCGTCAACTCTGTCCGCGACAGGACTGCCCCGGTCTTCCGGTCCAATCACATCCACGAGAACAGCGTCGGATTGGTCGATCTGGCCGGAAATGTCTGGGATTGGTGCTCCGATTGGTATTCTCCGTACGAATCGCGTCCCGTCCCCGGCCGCAAGCGCTTCTTCGGCGGCCGCGACGAGATCGTCTTGACCGACCCCAAGGGTACGGCCCGTGGCGACTTCAAGGGCATGGCCGGAGGATCGTGGAGCGACTATTCGCCGATCCTGTTCCGCTGCCACGGTCACATCTGGGACATCCCCCAATACCGCAGCTCCAGCGTCGGCTTCCGCATGGTCTCCCCGGACGCCTGACCGGCGCCGTTCCTTTTCGCCCTCCCCGAGCACGGTTCGAATGGCTCGGTCCCATGCGGGATCTGCCATGGAGGCGCCGCCTGATGGCTCTTGGAACTCCGGACCTCTCGTGAACGGTCTTCCCGAAGGCTTTGTACCGGTCTGGGAACGGCGGGCGGCTGGGTTGGCGGTCGGAATGGCAAACGGCATTGTGGTGCCGAGCTCGAATTCGCTCGTCCGTAACCCGGCATGGCTACCCTGCGATCGGTGATTGTCCGGGTCGCTGGCATCGACAGGCAATCGACGAACGAGGCAACTCCGGGCGCACCCGCGGTAAGGTAGGGGAGAGTAGGTTCTGCGACGGCACGCCCAGGCCATCCGTCCCGCTATCCTCCACCGCGGGGACCACCAACGACAGGACCGCCCGATGCGGGAAATCCGGGTCTTCGATGCCCGGCGAACCGTGCCGTGCTCGATACCAACATGGACAGGCTGGACAACGAACTCAAGAGGCATGCGCCCGTTCCAACCGATGCGGCGATGGAGTGGATTGTGCGTGCCGATACCGCGTATGCGGCCCGAACAGGCAGGGAGACGTGGCCCGATTGGGCGTTGCTCGCCCCCGCTATCGCGTCGGCGTGGCCTGTCTTGCGCCTCGCTTGGTCAACGTTCCGGCGTGAAATCGACACTGCGGGCGAGGATGCCGACGCCGTCCGGTCGGTATGGGTTGGTCGGATTTTCGAGACGTTGGGCTATGTTGTCGAGACCATCCCGTCCGCCCTCGGCGCCAATGAGTTCTCCTGCCACTGTGCCGTTGCCATGAACCCTTCCGACGGGCTGGGGACCGTCAAAGTCGCCGTTGCCCAGGTCCGATCCCAAATGTCGACCCGCGGAACATTGGGTCGTCGCGAACGGGATCATACGGAATCGGCGAGGGAGTGGGTCGAAGCACTGCTGGCGACCGACCGATCGTTTGCGGCGGGGGTGGTGACCGATGGGCAGGTTTGGCGGTGGATTTTCCGTCGCGCCGCCAAGTCCGAAGGGAACCCGATTCCTGCCTTCGAATTGTTCCGGGTTTTCGGACTGCGTGCCGGCAGCGCGTATTGGAACTTCGCCCGGATCACCCATGCGACGGGCAGTTGGCGCGCCATCGCGGAATGGGATGCGCTCAATCCCGATGCCGGATCGGGGCAGGGTGTGCGATGGCGGACGGGGCGTGTCGGGGGGACGGGCATCCAGTTGGATATCGACCGGACCGAGTTCTCCACCCAGCCTGCTTCCGATCCCTTGCCGCATCGCGTCCAGCTCGCGTGGGATCAGGTTTGCGACCAAGCGCTCAAGTCGATCGCTCAGGAGTCCTGGCTGCCGGAGTCCATGTTCCCGGGTGACAAATCCACTGCCGCGCGGTCGCGGGTCATCGCGCACCCGGAGAAGTTGCTGGTTCTCCTTGGTTTCGAGTCCATCGACCACGCCCCCACCGGGAATTCGCATGTGAACAGGTCGTTGGCACGTTATCTGCGCCATGGCCAGCTCGAGTCCGACCCCGCCGGCGACGGACCCGGTGGTTTGGATTTGTTGATCGCCGACGGAGTCCGGATTGTATTGGTGAAAGCCGCGTGCCGGTACGGACGAACATTGGTCCGGATTCTGGACGGTTGGAACGAATTGGAGTTTGGTTCCGGGGCGATGCTCGCCACGGACGGGCGCTTTGTGGTGTTGCGGGTTCCGGTGCCGGAATTCTCCGCCCGGGCGGTTTCGTTGTTTGATTTGGGCGAATTGGTGCTCAATTCGCGATTCGACGTATTCCGGGAATTGTTCCGCCAAGTAGGGCAACTGCGTGAAACGACGCTGCCGATTCAATCCCGAACAATGGCACGCGGAACAAGCGTTCCCGTGCCACAGGCGCATGACGAATGGGCCGACCGGGAGACTGTTGTGATCACCCCGGATCCGAATCGAGTCGTCAATGCGCTTCCCGAGGAAATCCGCGATTTTGTCCGCGGGTACCAGGCCAAATCCGAGCGCGATCGTGCAGTCCTGGAAGCCTGTCTCGACCAATTGCGCTCCATCGAAAAGTCCATCGCGAGGACGGTGAAATCGCGGGAGTTGCAAGAGCAACGAGCATTGCGGCAGGCCATTCAGGAGATGTTGGACGAGACGTTGGCGGAGCGGGGGGTGGAGAAACGACCGGCCAAACCGGCTCGTAAGTCTGGGCAAGCGGCCCGGCTGGACGAAGTTGCCGAATTCCCGGTGCAAAGGCCGGTCTTTGCCGAACACGCCAGGCTGAACGCGTCTCTTGCGGTATTGGCGGGGGACTATGCTCCGCGAAGCCGTGGGACCGCCGAAAGCGGGTTGCGTCGGCTGAGGACACGGCGCATGGAGGTGCCGATTCCCGACAACTTGCTGCCGTTGCCGGTTCGCTCCATTTCGGAACTCTGGGATATTCCGTTCGCGTCGCTCGGCATGCTGCAGGTGGCTTTGAACCGCGATCGGGAGGCTGCCAAGGACCTTCCCGACGGCGTTGAGCGTAACGTTGTGCCGGGGAATTTCGTCGTGGTGTGGCTGGGCCCCGAATCCGAGAACGATGGATTGGCCGAGTGGTGCGAGAAGGTCGCGATGTCCCGTATGGGCTTGCGGGCATTTCCAGTCCTGGGAGATCGTTGGGTAATGCTTCCCCGCAGCAGTCCGCGCGTCCAGGAACTGGCCGAAATCCTCCTCGGCCAGCCGGGACCGGTCGGGCTTACCGAACTCAAGTCCCTGATAAAGAACGGGACTTCGGTGCAGGCCATCAACAATCTGCTTTCCCGCATGGATTTCGTCGGCGGCGGCTCCAAGGAATCGCGTTCCCGAACTGCGGATCGTGACGATATGGGGAAACCGACCGGCACCGGGCGTGGATACGAACTGCGCCTGGGACCCCTTCCTCGTTCCGAGAGGCAACGTTACCTCGATGCGTTGCAAGCCCCGTCCGACTCAGCGGAAGGCGTCGTGGTTCCTTACCTGAAGGACTTCCACCGGGAAATGATTCGTCTGGGAAACCAAGACCCGAAGCCGGTGGTCGTTATCGACGGATCCGGCGCAAACCTTGCGCTGGCCCGAATGATCGCCGCCGGCCAGGGATTGCGTAGTCGGGCCAGTGCCGGTTGGGGACGCTGAATCCGGCTCCGACAGTGTGAGGACCGGGTCAGCCGACCGGATGGTTTGGGATTGGGCGCCGACGGCAGTTTCCTGTTTTGTCAAGAACCGCGAGGAAGAGGGGGCGACGCGTCCCTGATCCGGCGTCCGTGGAGGAAGTGTCGACAAGAAGGGTTCGGTCGGTGTGGATCGTTCAGCCGTCGACTTGGAATTGTTCGAATGTCGCCTGTTCGATTTCGGACCAGGTGACATCGACTTGTACCACCTGCGCCGCGGCAGGACCGCGGTGGAGCGCATCGACCAGTCGGTCGAGCGGTTCCTTTTCCGGCGACTCGGCGATCACTTCGACCGATCCGTCGGCGAGATTGCGTACCGATCCACCGCCCAGGCCGTTCAACCCCTTGGCGGTGTGGTGGGTCCAGTAGCGGAATCCGACGCCCTGTACTTTGCCGTGGACGACAGCGTGAATGCGGTGCATGGGGGCCTGCCTTCTCCCGGCAATCCGGGAATCAGTGATCTCGCAAACAGAAGCCGATGGTGGCGACCAAACGAGGCATTGGTCGATTGCACGCGAACGGTTTGGGACGCGATCAGGGAATCAGTTGGCGGTAGCCGAGTACGATGTCGTAGTCGAAGACGACGATGGAGGCAACCGGTTGGCCGTCGCGCAGTGCGGGAGTCCATTTCCAGCGTCGCAACGCCGCAAGCACCGCGTCGTCGATGTCCGTGTCTCCCGATCCCTTCATCAGGACCGGTGTAGCGTTCCCGTCGAGGGGAACAGACACCTTGACACGTACCGACCGGTTGAATGTACGTCGTTTGAGATCGGTTGGCAGTTCGGCGATGTGGCGGTCGGATGGTTCGGCGGAGCGGGTGGGACCGAACGGCGCTGGCTTGTACTTCTCGGGTAGTTCGGAGGTGACTTTCGTGGAAACGTCACCCGGGGCGAGTTTGTCGACAACATCCATGCCGGCGATGACCATGCCGATCAGGGTGTAGTTGCCGTTGTCGAGGCCGGGAGCTTCCTTCTTGAGGATGTAGAACTGGCTGCCCGCGGTATCGCGTCCCGAGTTGGCCATGCCGACCGCGCCCCGGACATGCTTGAGCGCGCGGTTGCGTTCGTTGGGGACGTTGTAGCCCGGGCCTCCGGTGCCGTCGCCGTTGGGATCGCCCCCTTGCGCAACCCAGTCCTCGATGCGGTGGAACACCAGGCCGTCGTAGAACTTGCGATCCACCAACGCGAGAATGTTGGCGACATTGCGGGGTGCGTCGATCGGGAAGAGTTCCACTTTGACAACCCCTTTGGGAGTCTCGATGGTGACGACGGGACGTTCGAGTTTCTTGGGGGGAGCGGGCTTGGGCGCCGGCGCGTTTTTGGCTGGAGGTGCGGGCTTGGGTGGAGCAGCCGGGGGTTGCGGGAGGGCAACCCCGGTCGACGACAGCCATGCGAAGGCGAGGGCCGGTATCACGGTCGGATGGTCACCTTGACGATTTTGTCGTCCTTGGCGATTTTCTCCGCGATGTCCTGTCCGACAATCACCTGCCCGAAG
>CAZYBA010000147.1:5841-7750 GCA_964646105.1 uncultured Armatimonadia bacterium | reverse complement strand
CGGTGTGGATTGCGCTCGGCCAAGGGGCGGGTCCCCTGCCCGCAGGGCACCATCGGGGTGCAGTGGCGGGTCAACACGAAATCGATCGAGACAACCGTGGAGATTCCGGCCGGGGTTCGTGCCGCGGTCCAGCCGCTCGGTGGGGAACCTGTCCACACGGTGGGAGCGGGAGTGCATCGATTTGAACGTCCGCGGGTCGGCAATGGCACGGCAACGAGCGTCAACCGGAGTTCCCGACCATGATCCGCGGCGGTCTCGGCGATTTCCTGAACAATCCCGTGCTGCGGCGCGAGGCGGCGGTACGTCTGGGCGGTGCGGGGAAGAACGGATTTCGCAGACGGATGTTTTGGGCGATCGCCATCGGACTGGTGACCTGGCCGATGGTGGCGATGCTCGTCGGCGACCCGCACCCCGATGTCGCCCGTCGCCAGCACGGCATGGTGGTTTCGTTTGTGATGGCCGCGCTCGCGCTGCTTTCCCCGTTCCAAACCGTGGGTGCGATCTGCGGGGAGCGGGAACGCGGGACGTGGGATGCGCTGCGGACGACACCGATTTCCGCGCGCGACCTCGTGCTTGGGAAATTGCTGGGCAACTTGGCACCGCTGGGGGTGTTTTGGGCAATCGAATTGCCGATCCGCTTGGTAACCGCCCCTGTCGCGCGGATCGGCGTGGTCGTCTTCGTTCTCGAGGAACTCATGCTGCTTGGCGTGGCCGGTCTCGGCGGGGCATGGGGACTCTGGGCTTCGGCGCGGCG
This sequence comes from uncultured Armatimonadia bacterium, assembly GCA_964646105.1. Lineage (GTDB taxonomy): Bacteria > Armatimonadota > Armatimonadia > Armatimonadales > Armatimonadaceae > CAIRTT01. The sequence continues at coordinate 6,996 of CAZYBA010000147.1, read as the reverse complement.
CCGCAACCACCGGGAAGCGATGGGAACCGTGTTGCTCTGGCTGTTCGTCTCCAGTTTCCTGGCTCAAATCGTGCGTATTGTGGTCGCCGGGGCACTGAATTACGGATTGCTGCCGAGGATCGAGCCGTTTGTTATGGCGCTCAGTCCCGTGGCGCTGGTGGCGTTGATGCAGCCGGAGCCTGGGATGTCGGTCCCCTTCGCCATGGTGGCGGCGGCCATGCTGGCGATTGGCGCCATGGCGTTGCTGACCCGTTTCCTGATCGCGTCGGTGATTCGATCCGCCCGGGCGATAGGATAGGCCCATCCGCGGTGGAACCCGTTCCCGGCATCAACCGGACCGAGTTCCCCCGTAAACGGTAACGAAAGGGGGGTGTCGTGATGCTCAGGCACGAGCCGTCGTCGGAGACAACAGACAACGTCGGCACCGCGCTCGGTTCGGAAACCGCAGCCGAGACGCAAGGGGGAAACACCGCCTCGTCCCAAACCGTCACCGAAAACGATAGGCGTCGCACCCAGGCAGCGCCGCGGTCTCGAACGCCGTTCACCGCAACACCGGTGCGCAACCGGGGGCCGTTGTTCCACGGAAACCCGATTTTCGACCGCGAGGTCCTGATGCGCCTTTCGGTCCACCGCTTGAATACCGCGAACCGCATTGTCGGGTCGGTGGTGCTGGGGTTGGTGCTGCCGGCGTTCCACCTGCTCTTCCTCTGGATCGCGCGGGAGTCGATGCAACCCAAGGATGTCCGAACGGTGGCGTTGGTCCTTGAGACCTTCCTGGTTTCGGTTCTGGCATCGTCGCTGACGTCGTCCGTGTTTTCGTCGGAGCGGGAAAAGCAGACCTGGAACGCCCTGTTGCTGAGCCGTTTGTCGCCGGCGCAGATTGTGGTGGGCAAGTTCGCGGGCGGAGTCATTCCCACGTTGTTGACACTGGCGGCGCTCTGGCCGTTGAACCTGATGCTCGGGGCGCAAGGTCGTCTCCCGCTCACCAACCAAATCGCCGAGCTGGCCTGCCTGATTGCGACGGTGTTGTTGTCGGGAGCGATCGGGTTGTTTTGGTCATGGGCCAACCGGCGCACCCAAGCGGCGCAGGTGTTCACCGCCGGCAGTGTGTTGTTCCTCATGCTCGGCAGCATCATTGCCAACAGCCTTTACAGT
>CAZYBA010000147.1:0-5831 GCA_964646105.1 uncultured Armatimonadia bacterium | reverse complement strand
AACGCATACGGTCCGATGATGAGTTTTGTCCCGCACTGGTTCAATCCGTTGACAGTGCTGATCTCGGTGGTCGCCGTATCATTAAACAATAACTGGAACTCGGTGGCGGTGCCGATTTTCCTGGTCTTCTCGACGGTCGCCACCGCCCTGCTCACCGCCATCCCCATCCTGCGTCTCGGGGAAGGCCCCAAGGAGCTGGAACACTAGAGAAGTCCCTCCCGAAGGATCAGTCCCTCGGGGCCGGCACAATTGACGGAAACCACGCGCCATGCCCAAGCACACGCAGACCCACGATCGCTCGGAACATGCAATCACCGGCGTGGCGGATCACGCGGGGTCGCCATCAACGTCCAACCTGTCACCGGAATCGGTGCGGGCCAAGCCGGAGAAGACCGTGTCCGCGCGGGCGGCAGGTCCCATGAAAACGTTCGGTGACACCCCCCTTTTGATCGGCAATCCGGTGTTCCACCGCGAAGTGGCCATGCGTCTGAGCGGGCGCCGGATGCGCCGGGCGGGGCGAGTCGGGATGGCGTTGACACTCGGGGTGGTGCTGCCGCTCACCTACCTGATTTTCATCGGAAATGCGCTTGGGCCAGGCAGTCCTCTCAATGTCCGCTCGGCCGCCATGGTCCTGGAGGCGGTGCTGCTGCCGGTCATCGCGGCCTCTTTCGCGTCGGGTGTGTTTACGTCGGAACGGGAACGCCAGACATGGAACGCCCTCCTGCTGAGCCGATTGACCGCGCCGCAGATTGTGATCGGAAAACTGGCCGGGGCGTTGGTGCCGGCGTTGCTGATTCTCGCCGCGCTGCTGCCCATCAATCTGGGGATCGGGGTGATGGCGGACCTGCCATGGCGTGTCCAGTTCGTGGAACTGGCCTGCTTGCTGAGCACCCTGACACTCTCCGCATCGATCGGAACGTTTTGGTCGTGGGCGGTGCGCCGCACCCAGAGCGCGCAGGTTTTCACAACCTGCACGATGCTGACCTTGCTTCTGGGCAGTTTCATCCTGCATTCCCTGTGGCGTGAACTGAATCCCAATGGCGATCCGTACTTCGGAACCATCGCCAACTTTGTCCCGCATTGGTTCAATCCCGTGGTGGTCCTGACCGAACTGGCCAGCAACCGGGTCGCCCTCGCGGGCAGCGGCCTCGCGATTGCAACGTTTTTGGCGTTCGCCAGCGTCGCCACCACTCTGTTCATCGCAATCCCCATCCGGCGCCTCGGCAAAGGCCCCAGCGAGATGGAGCACTAGGAGAAAACCATGCCGATGGTCGAAATCCGCGGAGTCACCAAGGTGTACGGAAGTTTGGTGGCATTGCACGAGCTGAACCTGACCCTGGAGCCGGGAGAGATTTTCGGGTTCATCGGTCCCAACGGGGCGGGGAAAACCACCACGATCAAGATTCTGGCGACATTGCTCGAGCCGAGCACCGGCAAAGCGTTTGTCGACGGCATCGATGTGACCGCGGACCCGGAGGCGGTGCGCGCGGTGATCGGCTACATGCCCGACTCGTTCGGGGTGTACGACGATTTCAAGGTGTGGGAATACCTCGACTTCTTCGCGGCGGCGTACAAGGTGCCCAAGGTCGATCGCCCCGGATTGGTCGACATGGTGCTCGAACTCACCAACCTGTCCGTCAAGAAGGACGCGTGGGTGGAGTCGTTGTCGCGGGGAATGAAGCAGCGCCTGTGCCTGGCGCGGACCCTGGTGCACAACCCGAAGCTGTTGCTCCTCGACGAACCGGCGTCCGGGCTCGACCCCCGCGCCCGCATCGAACTGCGCGAAATGCTGCGCGAACTGCGTTCCATGGGCAAGACCATTGTCGTGTCGTCGCACATCCTGCCCGAGCTCGCCGATTTCTGCACCAATGTGGGGATCATCGAGAAGGGTGTGCTGAAGGTGGCGGGTCCGATCGGGGACGTTCTGGGGAGCCGACGCAGTGTGCGTCGCCTCGAGATCCAGCCCGCCGACACCGACCGGGCCACCGCGCGCTTGGTGTTGGCCTCGAATGCGGACGTTGCGCATGTGGACGACAAGTCGGATGTCTGGGTCGTGGACCTGGCGGGGGAATTGGACAGTCAGTCCAAGTTGATGCGGGAATTGTTGGATGCCGGGGTGCGGTTGCACCGGTTTGCGGAAAAGACCGACAACCTCGAGGATTTGTTCCTGTCGGTCACCGAGGGAGTTGTGTCGTGATTGGGTTTGCGACTCCCAATTCGTGTGGCATGCGAAAGGTGCAGTCTTGGGAACATTGTTGACCGGTTGTCGGGCGCTGGTGACGGGTGCGGGGCGGGGTATCGGGACTGCGATCGCGACGGCGTTGGCGGCCGAGGGGGCGTCTGTCGCGCTGGCCTGTTTTCGTTCGCGCGACGCCGCGGACCGGCTGGCGGAGCAGTTGCGGACCGGTGGCACGCAAGCGGTCGTGGTCACCGGCGACCTGCGTGAGCTGGACGGCGCCAGGGACGGGGTGGAAAGTGGGGGGCAGTTTCTGGGCGGGCTCGGCATTTTGGTGAAGAACGCGCCGGGGTTTGGTCCGCTGGGTCCGCTGGCGGGGGTCGGTTACGCGCGGATCGATGCCGAATTCCGGGATGTGGTGTCGCCGGTGGTGAACACGACGGACGCGGCGCTTCCTTATTTGCGGCAAGGCAACCACCCGGTGATTGTTTCGTTGGCGGCGACATTGCCCAGTCGTCCGGCGCGGGGCGAGGGCATCCATGCGATGGCCAAGGGGGCGGTGCTGGCGTGGAGCAGGAGTTTGGCGCACGAGTTGGGTCCGGAGGGCATCCGTGTGAACTGTGTTTCCCCCGGCTTGGCGCTCACCGAGTTTTCCACCACCCTCCCCGAATCTCACCGGGAAAGCGTCGCGTCCAAAACCCCGCTGCGTCGCCTCGGCACTCCGGAAGACATTGCGGGCGCGGTGGTGCTGTTATGTTCCCCGTACGCCCGCTTTGTCACCGGCGCCGACATCGCGGCGGACGGCGGCCTGGCGGGGACTTCCTGAGGGGGCGGCTCCAAGGCGGCAGATGAAGGAATGAGTTACGCCGATCCTGATGAGAGGTGGAAGCCGACGGATTCGCTTGACCTGCTGGAGGCAACCTCTTGTCTGATTGATGTTCGGCTGAGTTCCGAAAAGCAGTCGGCGACGCAGTAGCAAGAGCCGTACCGGTCCCGGCACAATTGCCAGACGCTCCCCACCAAGTCCGAGGGTCCCAACGAGTTCACTCAGGTACGGTTCGGCCGGACCACCGGTCCAGTGGCTTCGGCACCAGCCAACTGCGAGTGCCTTCGCCAATGTTTCACCGCCAACTCAAAACTGAGCCGCTAGTGGCGTTTTTGCCAACTTAAAACCGCCTTCTCTGTTGTGATCGTGTTCCGCGCCCGGGGCTTGCCGTTCCCCCGCCATCCTCCGTTCCCTGAGCCATCACCTCGGTCCCGTGATCTTGATGATCTGGGCATGCAGCGGCCGGATTCAGCGCAGTGCGGCGACCATGGCAGGGTCCCCGGCGACCGTTGCGCCCGCTACGCTCCCTGTTTGGTTCCGGGCACTGAAGGTCCTTTCCCATAGCCTCGTTCATCGGCCCTCCTTCCTCGACGGAACCTGATTGGAGAGGTAGAACGCGCCAACTTCGACAACTCGGCCGAAGGCCATGGGACGGGGGATTCATCCCCCGGGGACCAAGACGGGCAATTCATTGTCCGGTGGCGCGTTCGCTGTACGTTTGCCAGTTCAATGCGGAGAAACAAACACCGCACTCAGCGCAACAACCCCCGCCCCGTCACCCGCGCCGACATCGCAGCGGAAGGGACTTGGCGCGGACTCGGTGTGGGGGGAGGGACGCCAGGGACTGCGCTTCTCCAATCCCCCTAAGGAAAACCTCATTTCAACCCGATACAATTGCGGGGTCGTCCGTGGGGGCGGCTTTTTTGCCATGTCCGACAAGATACATCCCGACATCGAAGCCGTTCGCATCACCGAGGCCGAAATCGCGGCCCGGGTCGCCGAACTCGGCGCCGCCATCTCGCGCGACTACGACGGCCGCGACCTGGTGCTCGTCGGCATCCTCACCGGATCCACTCTCTTCCTCGCCGATCTGGTCCGCCGGATCGACATCCCCGTGTCGTTCGACTTCATGGCAGTCTCGACATACGGCGACGACACCAAGTCGAGCGGGGTGGTGCGCATCCTCAAGGACCTCGACGAACCGGTCGAAAGCCGTCATGTCCTCTTTGTCGAGGATGTTCTCAACCCCGGCATGGCACGACGCGCCCAGTACCTGATGGAAAACATGTCCGCACGGCGCGTGGCGTCGGTGCGGGTCTGCACCCTCCTCGACAAACCGGCACGACGGCGCGCACTCGGGGTCAATCTCGAACCCGACTACTGCGGTTTCGCCATGGACGAGGAATACGTCGTCGGCTACGGCATGGACTACCTCGGACGCTACCGCTCGTTGCCGTACCTCGGTGTCCTCAAGCCCGTCATCTACGGCGGCGGCTGATCCCCCCGCTGGCCCGCTCACCAATCTGTTTGACGGGACGCCACTGCGTGGTATAGTGACAAGCGAACATCCCTTGTGCGGATGTTCCTCTCTTGCATCCGTTCGCTGGAGCATGACGCTCCCCCGTCGACCGGTTTCTCCTCCCCTCGTTTGACCCGATGTGTCCGCACGGACCACGCACGCCTTTGGCGTGACGCTGGAACCGGCGCTGCCGACCGATACCACTCCTTTTCACGCATGCCTAGACGTCCCCGTTCCGCCGCCGACTCCGAGCCCACGCCCGACACCACCCCCGCACAGGAAGTGATGGCGTCGCTACTCTCCATGCCCGAGAATCCACCCATCCCGTCCGACAACCCCTCCGATGCCCCGCGACCCGCCGGGGGTCGACGGCGCAGGCTGCTTTCGCCGCCGCCCGCCGACCTGCTCGAACGTACTGCCGGGGAAGCCACCGGGGAACGTCCCACACCCGAACGGCCGGTTTTCGAACGACCCGAACGCGCAGACCGTGCCGAACGTGGCGAGCGCCCCGAGCGCGCGGAACGTCCCGAACGACCCGATCGTGGCGAACGACCCGAACGCGGGAATCGTCACGACCGCGGCAACCGCGGCGACCGGAACGATCGCGGAGACCGGAACGATAGACCGGGACACCGCATGCGCCCCGCCGGCGGCGGTGGCGGCGGATTCGAAGGACGCGGACGACGCGACCGGCGCGGCGGCCACGACCTCCCCTATGAGGTGGAAGGCGAGATCGACGAATCCCTCACCGGACAAGGCATTCTCGAAGTCGCGTCCGACGGCTACGGATTCCTGCGCCGCCCCAACCTCGTCCAGAGCAACGAAGACGTCTATGTCGCGCAGGCCCAGATCAAGCGCTTCGCACTGCGTCCGGGCGACCACGTCGTCGGGCCGGTCCGCGCCCCCAAGGACAACGAGAAATACCAGGGCCTGCTGCGGGTCGACAAAGTCAACGGCATCGATCCCGAAGTGGCCCGCCTGCGCCCCCAATTCGATGAACTGACCCCGATCTACCCCGACGACCGGGTTGTTCTCGAACAGGATGCCAAGAACATCCCGATGCGCTTCATCGACCTGATCGCACCGATCGGGAAGGGACAACGCGGGATTATTGTCGCGCCACCCAAGGCCGGCAAGACCATCCTCCTCAAGCAGATCGCCAACTCCCTGGCCGCCAACCACCCCGAAATCGTCCTGATCGTGCTCCTCATCGACGAACGTCCCGAGGAAGTCACCGACATGCGGCGCTCGGTCAAGGGTGATGTCATTGCGTCCCCGTTCGACGAACTGCCCGAAAACCACATGCGCAT
>CAZYBA010000146.1:4759-7751 GCA_964646105.1 uncultured Armatimonadia bacterium | reverse complement strand
CGTAGCGGATGCCGATCTCCTCGCAGGTGCGCCCGTCGAAATAATGCATCATCACCACATCGCGCTGTTTGGGGGGCAATGCCGATACCGCGCTCAGCAGCCGTTCACGACGCTGAGTTTCTTCCAACACCACCGCCGGCTCGGAAACGGGGAGCAATGTCGACGCCACGGGTTCGCCGAGACGATCCTGCTCCAACAGGCCGCTGATGGAAACAGTCCGGGTGCTCTCTGCGTTACGCCGCTGCCACTTGAACGTCGTATTCACCGCAATTCGGTACAGCCAGGTGGAAAAACGCGCTTCTTCGCGAAAATTCGGAAGACCCTTCCAAGCGCGCAACATCACTTCCTGGAGGATGTCGTCGACATCCTCGGGATTGCGGGCCAGGCGATGGACCAATGCGGAGATCGAACGGTGATTGGACGCGATCAGTTGCCGGAAAGCCGTGCGGTCCCCGGATGCGGCCAAACGGACCAACCGGACCTCTTCCGTGTTTTCCCGATCCCCGCCGGAGACATTCTCGGTCATAGGACTGGCCAACGAAACCAACGACATAGGATCGGCACCCCCGCTACCCTTTCCGGAGTGTGAGACCCGACCCGGGAACGAATCCTTCAATCAATTCCGGCATGGTAACCTGAAAACAATGCTCAAACGTGGCATTTTCCGCAATCTGTTCCAAACCGTCGACACACTGGTCACCGGGCGTGGCAAGGTCGATGACGAATTGGCCGAAGCACTTGAAGAAGCGCTTCTTGGCGCCGATTTGTTATTGCAGACGGCGGACGCGGTTCTGGACGCGGTGCGCGCCGCCGCCCGCGAAGACCGGTTGTCCGACACGGCATCGATCAAGGAGGCCCTTCGCCACGCGCTGGTGGATACGCTCGGAGACCCATCCGACACCCATTTGCGCCGGGCGGATTCCGGTCCGAGCCTCTACCTGATGGTCGGGGTCAACGGGGTCGGCAAAACCACATGCCTTGGCAAACTCGCCAACTCCTTGTCCAAACAAGGGCATTCGGTCGTCCTGGCCGCCGCGGATACCTTCCGTGCCGCCGCCGCGGACCAACTTGCCATCTGGGCCGGACGCGCCGGCGCCCACATCGTCCGGCATCACGAAAACTCCGATCCTGCGGCGGTCGTATTCGATGCCATCAATGCCGCCAAGGCACGTGGTGCCGACACCATTCTTGTCGACACGGCAGGACGTCTGCACAACAAGACACACTTGATGGAAGAATTGCGCAAGATCGGCCGAATCTGCGAACGCGAACTCGGACACAAGCCCGACGAGGTCCTGCTCGCACTCGATGCGACCACGGGTCAGAACGCAGTCCGCCAGGCGCAGGAGTTTACCCAAGCGGTCGGTGTCACCGGGATCGTGCTCAACAAACTCGACGGCACGGCCCGCGGCGGGATTGTCATCACCCTGCGCTCCGAACTGGGCATCCCCGTCAAATTGGTGGGGGTCGGCGAAGGGATCGACGATTTGTTGCCATTCGTTCCCGATCGGTTTGTGGACGCATTGCTGTCCACCGACTGACGATCATCACGGACACTTCGGTCCCTTCCGAGCCGCAACCCCAATCGTGCGTCTCAGCGCCAACCGTTATTCGCCGAGCCACGGTAGGCGTCAGCCACGGACACACCCGTTCAACGCCCGCTTGTTCGGCGAGTCCAACCGTTGCGCCATTCCCTGCGCAGCAGGGCATCGGCTTCGGGACTGCCCGCATTCCCACCGGATCCCATGTCAACGTCTTACCGGTCCGGTACGCAACCGTTCCCAGCAACACCGACTCTGTCAACGCTCCGGCGTAGCCAAAATGGCAACTCGTGGACTCGCCGGTGCGGCAGGCGCGCAACCACTCGTTGTAGTGCCCGATGCTGTCCGGAATGGATTTCTCCGGAGCCTTGAAATTGCGAAAATTGATTTCGTCGGTATCCGGAAGCAACATCCATCGGGAATAGTCGGCGAGCAGACAACCCTTTTCTCCGACAAACAAGTTGCCGGCAGACCACTGAGGCGCATCCAGTTCCTTCAGAATAAACGGAATCCGGTCACCGTCGGTCCACACCACCTTGACCGGAGGTTGGCTTCCACGCGCCGCAAATCGATACTCGACTGTCAACCACTCGGGAGTCCGCTCCGGATCCACCGCCGGCCCCTCGGCCTTGACCGACTCCGGATGACGCAGATCGAGGGCCCAGAATGGAAGATCGAGATGATGGCAGCCCATATCCCCCAAGGTGCCGTTGCCGTAGGCCCAATACCCACGCCATTTTGCCGGAAGAAGTTCCGAATGGAACGATCGATTCGGAGCCGGTCCCAGCCATTCGTCCCAAGCGATATGTTCCGGAGCACCGCCCGGAGCAGGTCCCAACGCAGTTCCGGACCAGATCTTCTTCACCCAGGTGTGAACCTCGTGGACCGGACCGATTACCCCCGCACGCAGCATCTCCACCACGCGCCGGTAGTTGGTGCCGGCGTGGATCTGGGTACCCATCTGGGTGGCTTTGCCCGACTTGGCCGCCAATTCGGCGACCTGGCGCGCTTCGCCAACCGTGTGGGTGAGGGGCTTTTCGCAATACACATGCAGGCCGGCTTCCAACGCCCAAAGCGTCGCCGGGGCATGGGTGTGGTCCGGTGTGCTGACCACCACGGCATCGAGGCCACCGTCCTCGATCAACCTTCGAAAATCGGTGTAGGTACGCGCCTCAGGGAAGCGAGCCTTGGCACGGTCGAGGTATTTCCGGTCGATATCGCACAACGCAACGATCTTCTCGTGGGCGACACCGTCGATATTGGCGGTGGCACGATTGGCGGTTCCGATGACACCGATCCGCACCGGAGCCTGGCGCGATGCGCGAACGGGCGGAACCAGCGACGTGCTGGCCAATGTTCCCATCAAAAATACGCGCCGATTCATTGGTGGCGAATTCCTGTCCGCATAGTGTTGTTCATTTTGCCAGTTCAACCAGCGGGAAAGATTAAAA
>CAZYBA010000146.1:2798-4749 GCA_964646105.1 uncultured Armatimonadia bacterium | reverse complement strand
CCCAGGGGCGAATCAGACCGAACGCAGAAGCATCGACAAACTTTTCCCCCGGGATTGTGCAACGCCTGACGTAGTCGGTCTCCGGTACGAAACGCGGAGTGTCGCGCCGTTACGGAAGCGCGAACGCGATGTACTGGTCTCCCGAGCGGGTCGCCAGTTTTCCGCCTCCCCCGGCCGCGATCACGACATACTGCTTGCCGTTCACCATGTAGGTGCACGGGGTCGCATAGCCGCCAGCCGGCAAATCGTGCTGCCAGAGAAGTTTACCGGTCCGGCTGTCGAAGGCCCGGAATTTTTCATCCGGTGCCCCGCCGATGAACAACAGTCCGCCGGCTGTCACAATGGTTCCGCCGAAGCTTTCGGCTCCAAGTCCCTTCTGCCCCCGCTTCTCCAGCTCGGGGTAGGCCCCGAACGGAATACGCCAAGCGATTTTGCCTTTGGCGACATCCACTGCATTGAGCCATCCCCACGGCCCTTTCATTGCCGGGAATCCCTCGTGGTCACGGAAATAGGTGTAACCGCCGAAATCGAATCCTCCCGCGGCGTTGGGACGCAGCACCGAGATGTACGGCACGTCGTTCGTGTTCACGAACAACAGTCCGAGATCCGGGTCGTAACTGGCACCCGACCAAGTGGCCCCCCCGTGGAATCCCGGCGCGACAACGGTCCCCTGAACGCTGGGCGGCAACCACGGTCGGCCGTAGCGCAATTTCTTCAACTGTTCCCGAACCGACGCCGCAGCCTCGGGAGTCCGGTCCGTAATGTCGGATTCGCGGAAGCCCTGACGAGCCAGCGCGGGCGGCGCCACCGGCACAGGCTGGGTTGGCCAGGTCTTCTCGCCCGGGATATCCGACGCCGGCGCGGGCAATTCGCGAACATCATGCAGCGGTTTGCCGGTCTTTCGATCGAACACATACACAAAGCCGGTCTTGGTCGGCTGGGCCACCGCCTCCACCAAACGCCCGCCAACCCTGAACGTCACAAGCACGGGAGGGCAAGGGTTGTCGTGATCCCAGACATCATGGTGAACGGTCTGGAAATGCCACAGGCGTTTGCCGGTTCGTGCGTCGAGCGCCAGTACGCAGTTTCCAAACAGGTTTGTCCCAGGACGATCGGCGCCGTAGAAGTCGGCGGCCGGCGAGCCCGTCGCGCAAAACACGATTTGGTTCTTCACATCCACCGTGAACCCACTCCACGGATTGGTGCCGGAACGATTCTTCCATCCGTCACCCCATGTGTCGTTGCCGTATTCCCAGGGTTTGGGAACAGTGTGGAAGCGCCACGCCTCTCGTCCCGTGCGGATGTCGAACGCCCGGATGTCGCCCGGCGCACCGGGCTGCCCCTCGGAGTTGATGATGGGGATGATCACCAGATTGCCGGCCACCGCAGGCGCCGATGTGACCCCATAGCCCATGCGCGACAGGTCCTGCTCGTAACCGTCGCGAAGGTTCACCTTGCCGCCCTTGCCAAACGCCGGATCCGGCTTCCCGGTGCGCGCGTCCAAGGACCACAGGAAACCATTGCCGGTCGCAAACACAATCCGTTTCTTGGCCCCCGATGCCCAGTACGCCACACCGCGGTTGACCCCACCGGATTGGGCATCGAATCGCCAGATCGGCTTGCCGGACGCGGCGTCCAGCGCCACCACCCGCTGCGAAACAGTGGTCAGGTACATCACACCGTCCACGACAATCGGCGTGCATTCGATGGTTGTGCCGCTGCCCGCATCCCCCACCGAGAATTTCCAAACCGGCTTCAGACGCGACACATTCGCGCGGTTGACCTGTTTCAGGCTGGACTTGCGCATCCCGCCGGGATCGTTGCCAACCACCCGCCAGTCGGAGCTGGTTTTCGGGTTCACCTTGGGCCATGCGGCCGGGACAAAATCCGCAATCGCGGTCCGTGGCGACGCAGCAGGAGGAGCGGTCGGCTTCATTGTCAATCCCTTCTT
>CAZYBA010000146.1:0-2788 GCA_964646105.1 uncultured Armatimonadia bacterium | reverse complement strand
AAAGCGCCGTCCCGGACCGTATCCAAGTTCCACAAGGCCAGCGTGGTTTCCGCAACCGATGCCGGGCCGGACAGATTCCAATCGCCATCGAGAACCCCGCTCCGGACATGGACGTCATCCACCATGCCGTCACATCCGAGTCCCTGCGGGGGGTAGCCGGCAATCCACAACGGTCCGATGGTCGCGGTGGCATGCGGCATCCCGATGGCCTCATCGGCCACTTTCCGGCCATCCACCAACAAGCGAACTCTGCCCGGCAGCCACTCGAATCGAACCGCATGCCAGCGCCCGTCGCACAAGTCCGACAACGCCACCACATTCGTTGGGCTGGCCCCGGGCAGGTAAACGCTCAGTCTTCCGGTCCCGGCCTCCGTGTAGATTTCCCAATGGCGGGCGGACGATTTGTCGCTGTTTGCCGCCAAGATATTGAAATTCGACTTGGAATCCAGTTTGGCCCAGAGGTCCACGGTGAGCGGTGGTTCCTGCCACTCGGGTCGTCCTGTCGATTGCAGGACTCCGGACCGCCCGTCCCAAGCCCCCCCGAACCGTCCTTCCGACGCCTTCGCGGGAGAAGTCACCGGTGTCGAAGCCACCGCCTGCGGAAGAATTTCGCGGCGTGCCACCCAGGCGATCGCGCGACGAATCACCTCGGCGTGTGCTGGCGTACGTACCGCCCCGGCGTCGTGACCGAGCAGTGTCTGGAACACCCGCCCCTTGCCGTCGTTGTAAACGTAAGCCAGTGGCTCGTCCTTTCCGGTCACCTTGGAGCGCGCGGTCAAGAGCGGATCGACCGGGTCCAGCCCAACCTGGCTGCAATAAAGTTCGTCGGTGGTCGCGAAATCCGCAATTCCCTTCACCAACGGATGTTCCGGCTTTGCGACCCGAACGGTAAACGGGCCGTAGGCGTCGTGATTGGCCTTGCCATCGATCCAGACCCGACGGCTCAGCCCTCCGGAATACGCCGGCCAATCCCTCCAGGCACCATTGGCGAAGTGGAGCAAGAACAACCCGCCTCCACGCCGGACATAGCGCAAAAGGTTTTCCCGGGCACGAACCCCCAGCGACGGTCGTTCCCAATTGCAATAATTGACAACAATTGCGTCGTAGCCGGTCAAGTCTCCCGAAAGCGATTCCGGGTCCTCGACAACCGTCCATTTCACCCGATCGTCCACTGAGGTGATCTCCCGCATCGCAGCGGTCGTGGCCCTCCAGTCGTGCGCGGGATGGTGGTGTCCGGTCACCATCAACAGACGAATCTTGTCTATGTCGTCCGGCACAGCGCTCCGAATCCCTTGCTCGGGCACCGTCCCCTTGGCAGACCAGACAATGCCGTTCACAACAAACCGTCGGAGGTTGTCGTTGCGCCAGTTCGCATGGACATGGCCGCCCGTGAACGAAAACCCACGGCCACCGTCGCCGCGCTGCACGGCCCACGCCACCGTCTGGGGTTCCGCCTCGCCAGGCAACGTCACCTTGAGCAGGTCCGTACGCCGCTTGTCATCGGGGAGGAATCGCATCCTGTAGTAGTACTCGTCCCTGAGCGCAAACGGCGCCAATCCCCGGTTGATCGGATGGACTGCGGCGGGAGACGGTTTGGCGTCGTGGAACTGGATTGCCGAGGCCCAGTGGTTCGGGGCCTTGCCGGTCTGGTAGTCGAAATGTCCGCCTGCCCACTCGAGATACTGGTCGCCGCCACGCCCAACCGGTGCAAAAGTCGCGTAATGCAACAAAACCAAGCCGCAGCCGCGCCGCATCTGACGCTGGAGGAGTTCGAGCCGATCTCCCAGCAGCAAAGGATGCGCGTTCGGGTCACGATCGGAGCCGTCGGAATAAACAACAATCGCATCCGCATCGTCGAGCGTGCGCGGATCCTCGGGCCAACCGTGCAGGTGAACCTCAGTACGCCATCCTGCGGTATCCGGTGAAGTTCGGATGGCATGGGCTAGTTGACGGAGTCCGCGTTCGTATTCGTGATCTCCCGGTCCGTGGCTCTTGGTTCCGGCAAGGAACACCACTTTGCGGGTTGTCGGCGGTTCCGGAATTGCACCGGCAATCGATCCTGTCAACCAGAACATACCCAACACCCACAACGATCGAATCAGGGTCTGCATCGAAAACCTCGGTTCCTCGAACCCGGTATCAGACCGGGTCAGGAGAATAGGAACAACCGACCGTTAGGACAACCTGGGGGCAGAATCCTGCCCGGACGCACGACTTCCATCGGGACCGTGCTTGCGGTGACCGCACCATTGGGGCTGACAACCTGCTCCTAACTTCCATCAGACATTCGAGACGGGTCTGCCATCCCGACGATTCGCGCCGACAGGCATGGTCTTAGCATGGATCCATGGCGAGCCCACGGTTTGCGGTGTTGACAAGCGGTGGCGATGCCCCCGGGATGAATGCCGCGGTGCGCAGTGTGGTCCGGACGTGGCATGCCCTCGGAGCAAGTGCGTGGGCGGTGCGACGCGGATTCGACGGGCTGTTGCACGGTGACATCAGAGCGATTGCGCCGACCTCGACCGATCTGTGGACCCCCGAAGGCGGGACACACCTCGGAACTGCCCGTTCCGATCTGTTCCGCCTCCCCGAGGCCCAAAACCATGCCGTAGAGATTCTTAGGGATAATAAAATCGACGGTCTGGTGGTTATCGGTGGGAGCGGAACACAGCGCGGTGCGGCAGCATTGCATCGACTCGGCTTTCCCGTCGTCGGAATCGCTTCCACCATCGACAACGACCTCCGCCCGTTCGACATCACGCTCGGGGCCGACACCGCGGTTAACGTC
>CAZYBA010000145.1:6789-7762 GCA_964646105.1 uncultured Armatimonadia bacterium | reverse complement strand
GAACGCTCGACCACCGATTCGTGCCCGCGCAGGCCGTAGCGGTTGATGTTGTCGAAGAACGCCACCATCCGGTAGTAATCCGACATCGGCATCGGATCGATCTTGTGGTCGTGGCACCGTGCGCAGTTGGCCGTGAGACCGAGCATGGTCTGGGACGTCGTGGTGACAATGTCGTCCAGTTCGTCGTACTTGGCCTGCTTGGGATCCACCGGCTCGTCGTCCCACTGCCCGAGACGGTAGTAGCCGGTTGCGATCAGACCATCCGCACCTGCGTCGGCGATCTCATCCCCCGCCAACTGCATAGTCAGGAAGCGGTCGTAGGGCAGGTCGGCGTTCAGGGCCCGGATCACCCAGTCCCGGTAGCGCCACACCTCGGGCTTGTCGCCGTCCCGTTCGAAAGAATTGGTTTCGGCGTAGCGGACCAAGTCCAGCCAGTGCCTCGCCCATCGTTCCCCGTACTGAGGCGAATCCAGCAGTCGGTCGACCAACTTCTCGTACGCTCCCGGGGATTTGTCGGCGAGGAACGCCCTTGCCTCCACCGGGGTTGGCGGCAATCCGGTCAGGTCGTAGGTGACCCGCCGCAACAATGCGGAACGGGACGCCTCCGCGCTGGGCTTGAGACCGGACTTTTCCAGCTTGGCCAGTACAAAATGATCGATCGGATTGCGGGCCCAGGACTTCGCCTTCACCGACGGCACCAGCGGGCGAGCAACCGGCCGGAAAGACCAGAACTTGCGCGCTTCGTCGTCCACCGGGGGAGGCCCCGTCCGAACCGCGATTTTCGCGCCTCCCGACTTGCCCCACGGAGCCCCCGCGGCAACCCAGCGCGCGAGAACATCGATCTGCGCTTGGGGCAGTTTGCCTTGCGGGGGCATCTTGAGACCGTCGTGACGGACCGAGCGCAGCAAACGGCTCGACTCCGGCTTGGCCCGATCGACAGCCGGCCCGGAGACCCCGCCACGCAGCAGGCCCG
>CAZYBA010000145.1:0-6779 GCA_964646105.1 uncultured Armatimonadia bacterium | reverse complement strand
TCCAGTTTGCCCGACGGATAATCGCCGGAATGGCAGGCGACACAGTTGGCCTTCAACACCGGCAAGACCTTGTTGTCGACAAACGCGACGTCCACCGTTTGCGATTTCCGCGCCGACGGTGCCGCACCGGTCCGCCTCCCTTGGGCGCGCGCATCCGAGACAAATCCCGAGACCGCAACCAATCCCAACAGCGGGGCACCCCACAACGACAAACGAGCCCAAGTCAGCATCGATTCAGAACCCTTCCAGTACCCCATTCTGTCATGCCGATTCCGTCTCTACAAGACAATGTTTCCCCATAAATGCGATACGATTCCGACGATGTTCTTCCACCATCCGGCCTCATCCTGCATCCGCGCCGGCCAGGCCGGCTGGTTCGTTTCCCGTGGCCACGGTGCACACCCGACCCGGGTCATCGATTCCTGGGAACTCATCCATGTCCTGCGGGGAAGCCTCCACCTGTTCGAAGAACACAACGACTACCAGCTCCAATGCGGCGACGCTCTTCTCCTCGAACCAGGGAAACGGCACGGCGCAGCGTCCCCCTACACCCCCGACTGCTCGTTCCACTGGGTCCATTTCCACACCAATGGACTAGCCTTGCGCGAAAACGCTCCCCGGCACACGCGCGTCCAGCGCCCGGAGCGCCTGACTGCCCTTTTCCGACACTACATGAACGATCAGGAGACGGGCGACCTGGACCCGCACCAAGGGTCCCTGTTGATCCAATTGATGCTGGCGGAGGCGTCGCGCCCATCGCCGGCCGCGGCCGACAGCAGCAGCGCCGCGACCCTGGCGCGCCTCGCCCGACAGTATGTCCTGCAGAACCTCGACACCCAACTGACCACCAGCCACATCGCCGTTTCCCTCGGGTGCAACCCGGACTATCTCGGCCGCTGCTTCCGGGACACCTACCGCGAAACCATCACCGAGGCGATCCAAGGCGAGCGCCTGCGCCGCGCCCGTTCCCTGCTGCTCGAAAACCGGGATTCTGTCGAGCAAGTCGCCCGGACTTGTGGATTTCAAAGCACCGCGTTCTTCCGACGTGTTTTCCGGCGAGCTCAGGGGATGTCCCCGACCCGGTTCCGCGCTATCCACGCGCGTGTGCTGCTGAACACCGAATAGAGACCTGTCCGAGTTTCACGAAAGTCCCCGCAAGATGCCTGCACCACCCACCTTTCCAGACCGTGACTGGCTCGTCCCGATCTCGTCCCCAGCCAATCCTTCTCCGCGACGGCTCCCTGTACCGGGCGTGGTCAACGCTCCGCTGCCGTGGGGACGGCGTCTGCAGACCTGGGTACGACGTCGCGGACGATGGGTGGAGACTGCACTCGGATCCCGCGCCGAGGCACTGAGCGTCCTTCCCGCACCGGGACCACGACACGCGGTATTGGAAATCGACCGCAAGCCGTTTCCCGTTGCCGCCAGCCCTTGTGTCGTTCTGTCGGGGCTCGCACCGGCAAAGGCTGTCCTGGTGACCGACCATCCACTGACCCGGGTGTTCCTCGATCGCCTTCGGCGCGAAGCACACGCCCCGGTGATCGCGGTTCCCGTCCCCGCGTCAGGCAGCGACATCTGGATGCAGGATTGCATCGAAGTGCTGAATGCGCTCCCCGCATCGCCTCGCCATGCCGTGGTGCCGGTCGCCCTGACAGGGCTGCGACGTCGCCACGACCAAGGTCTCGACTGCGCCGCACTCGACCGCGCCGCGCCACGAGCGTTGCAGACGGCCCTTCCGGAAACGGTCTTTCTTTCCCCCGGCAACTCTCTTCCCAATCGACGTTGGATCGATTGGGACGGAAACCTCGAGTCCACTCCGCCGCTTCCGGGATTTCCCCACGGTCGCCTGCTGGTTGGCAAACAGAACGATTTGGAGATTCACCCGGAATTGCTGACGTTTCTTCGGGACCAGGAGATACAGTGGCCTCCGATTACCGTCGACGTCGGCATGCTCGCCATCGGGCACGCCGACGAAGTGGCGACGTTCCTCCCGGCGGACACGCCGCGGGGTTGGGTCTGCGCGGTCATTTCGCCGCGACGGGGCAGGCAGATTCTGGAAACCGTTGTCGCAAGCAACGGCGGTAGAGGGACAATCCCGCTCGGGAAGGGCCGCTCCACAACCGCGGCAGCCCTCCTCAGCCGGTTGGCAACCGATTCTCGGGCCCGTACCGAGGAGAAACGGGTAGAAGACTCCGTCAAGGCGCTTGCAGGCGCAATGGGTTTGACCGAAAACGAAGTTGTGGAGATTCCGGTCCTCTTGCAGAATGGGGCCTGCCTGCTCCCGAACCCCGTGAACGGAATCGTTCTCGGCAAACGCTACCTCGCGCCGGACCCGTTGATTCCGCAGTTTCGCGAGGACGTCGAGAAGCAATTCCAAACGACGGAGGCAAGGATCGTTTGGATGAACAGTGTCGAACCGTTCCACGTGCGCGGTGGCGAGCTGCATTGCGGCACGCAGGTGGTCCGTTGTCTGCCGTCATCCTGACTGCGCCGAACGACTCGGGTTGCCGACCAGCCCGACGCCCGACGCCCGACGCCCGACGCCCGACGGCCGACGGCCGATCAGCGTGTCTCGAACCCTCGGAACATTCCCGAAGGATCCAGTGCCCGACACACTTGGGTGAAGGTCGATACCGACTCCTTCGATTCCGTCCGCGTCCATTCCCCAATCCCCAAATGATGCCCCGGCACCGCTCCGGCGGCTGCGGCGCAATCCATGAGCAGGCGGTTCCCGGCTCTCCATCCGTTCTCATCGCAATTCCAGGCGTATCGGGCTTCCAACACCGCACCGTACGCTCCGGGGTGGCAGACGTCGACCCGTGGCGCTTCCAGCGTGTTTCCCAATGCGTCGACAAGTACATCCCAGACCGTTTCCAATTGGTCCCAGCGACTCCAAAACGCGCGGGAATCGGCCCAAACTCCCGGACGCGCGTTCCCCGACCATGCGTCAACCCGCTCACGCTGCTCCCACCAGGTTTCCCCCTCGTCGGTGGAGCCCACCGCCTCTCCGCCCGCGCGCCGGCACACCGCGAACGCCAGGCGGAACATCCCCTCCTGAACCATTTCGTCTCCCTCGAACGCCAGAACCAGACGATGCGCGTTGACAATACGCGCCAGAGCCGGGACCGCGTCGGTACGTTGCAACAGACGCAATGCCTCGAGAGCCTCGAGGCGGTTTGGAAAGTCGAAGAGGGCCCAGGCACGGGCCTCGGGTTGCGGCATGACGCGCATCGCAACTTGGGTGACAATTCCCAAAGCGCCTTGCGCACCAAAATGCAACGGCGCGAGCGAGCCTGTTTGCCCCACGCGCCCGGTGTGGAGGTTGCCATCCGCGCCCACCCATTGCAATGCTGAAATGCTGTCGCGGAAACGTCCGTACCGGCCCGAA
Organism: uncultured Armatimonadia bacterium; assembly: GCA_964646105.1. Classification (GTDB taxonomy): domain Bacteria; phylum Armatimonadota; class Armatimonadia; order Armatimonadales; family Armatimonadaceae; genus CAIRTT01. Next base: position 3,391 of record CAZYBA010000145.1, on the reverse strand, counting down.
AACGCCCCTACCGCGTCTGTGGCGACTGCGCCTCCGACGGTGGCCAGTCGACCGCTGGAGAGGCGGTGGCCATGCGTGAGCCCGTATTCCCCCAAGGTCGATTCCACCGTTTCCAACGACACGCCCGCCCCACAGAGGACAGTTTGCTCCGCTTCGCGTAGATCGACCGAAGACAGCGACGACAAATCGAGAACGATGTCGGCGGAGGGAGAACCGACCGGGGAAGTTCCCCCGCCTAAGGCACGGACACGAAGGCTTCGGGGTTGCGCGAAACGGACGATGTCCTGCACGGTTTCCACCCGGGACGGGCGCAAGGCAACGGGAAGCGGAAACACCGCACCGTGGGCAGCAGGAGGAAACCATCCCTGCCGCAGCGCGGGGATCTGTCCCGGATCGACGACTTCCTCAGGCCCCACCAAATTCGCCAACGCCCCATGCCAATCCATTTGCGCTCATTCCTTCCCAAAGCCGACGACCCAAACGCGCCGATCGTTTCGCAGCACGGTTCCCGATGTACCCGACTCACCGCAACGTTCGGAACCAGACGGAAAAACATCTGTTTGCGAACGATACAATGTTGTCTCCATGAGTGCCGGTCCGCCCCCCGACCTGTCGAACCTGCTCGCGGGGCTCAATCCCATGCAGCAGGAGGCGGTCCTGCACGGCGACGGTCCCCTGTTGATCTTCGCCGGTGCCGGCTCCGGCAAAACCCGTGTCCTCACCCACCGTATCGCACATCTGGTCCGCCATCGCGGCGTCGATCCAGCGCGCATCCTCGCCGTCACCTTCACCAACAAGGCATCGAAGGAGATCCAGGAACGCCTGAACCGCCTGTTGGGCAGCGGCTTGTGCAAGGAGATGTGGTGCGGGACCTTTCACAGCACCTGCGCCCGCATCCTGCGCGAGCGCGGCACCGCCATCGGGTTGCCACGCGACTTCACGGTCTATGACGACGACGACCAGATGACACTGGTCAAGGAATGCCTGCACCAGCTCAACCTCGACGATCGGCAATTCGCACCCCGGGCGCTGCTCGCCGGCATTTCCCGGGCCAAGGAGAAATTGATCAGCCCCGAAGACTACCCGCTGGTGTTCAAGGGATTCTTCGAGGGCGTGGTCGGCAAGGTGTACTCCCTCTACCAAGGCAAGCTCCGTATCAACAAGGCGCTCGACTTCGACGACCTGATCGGCATGACGGTGCGGTTGCTCGAACAACGAGAGGACGTTCGTTACCACTACCAGACCAAGTTCACCTATGTCCTGGTTGACGAATACCAGGATGTCAATCGGGCACAGTACCGCCTTACCCGGCTGTTGGCGGGTCGCGACGGTCGAATCGACGATCCGAACGCCAACCTGTGTGTTGTCGGCGACGACGACCAAGGAATCTACGGTTGGCGCGGCGCCGACGTGGATATCATCCTCGGATTCGAGCAGGACCATCCGGGATGCGCCATCGTCCACCTCGAGCAGAACTACCGAAGTACCAAGACCATTCTCGATGCCGCTTGGAACGTCGTGCGCCACAACCGCAGCCGCAAGGAAAAGCGTCTGTGGACCGACAACCACGACGGCGAACTGGTGCGGGTGGTCGAAGCGATGAACGAACAGGACGAGGCGGCGCGGGTCGCCGGTCTCGTCCGCCAAATGTCAGACCACGGCACCCGCCGGCTCGGCGACATCGCCATTCTCTACCGGACCAACGCCCAATCCCGTGTTCTGGAAGAAGCGTTCCTGAATTACCGCATCCCTTACCAGATCGTGGGCGGATTGCGCTTCTACGAACGGCGTGAGGTGAAGGATCTCCTCGCCTATCTTCGTGTGATCGCTAACCCTTGGGACTCGGTGTCGTTGCGACGCATCGTGAATGTCCCCGCACGGGGGCTCGGCAGCACATCGCTCGCCCATGTCGACCGTCACGCAGCGCAACGCGGTATCGCATTGTGGGATGCCCTGTCTGAATTGGACTCGGTGGAGGGGTTGCGCACTGCCGCGCGCAAGAATCTCACCGAGTTCAAAGCCTTGCTGGAATCGTTCCGGTCCCAGGCAGCCAAGTTGGGGGTCTCCGGCCTCTCTGATCTGGTGTTGAAGCAATCCGGCTATCGCAAGGCCCTCGAGACCGAGCAATCGATCGAGGCACAGGGGCGATTGGAAAACCTCGACGAATTCCTGACAGTCTTTTTGAATGATGCGGCGACCACCGAGAATCCGGGCCTGACCGGTTTTCTTGAGCAAGCCGCCTTGATTTCGGATATCGACACCATGGGCGATGGGTCGTCGGCGGTGACATTGATGACACTGCATTCGGCCAAAGGCCTGGAGTTCCCGGTGGTCTTCCTCATCGGCATGGAAGAAGGCATCTTCCCGCATTTTCGTTCTCTCCAGCAGGACGGCAGCATCGAGGAGGAGCGTCGCCTCGCCTATGTCGGCATCACCCGGGCCCGCGAGGAATTGCATCTCTCGTACGCCATCCGCCGGGCTATCTTCGGGCAGACGCAAATGAACCCGCCGAGCCGGTTTCTCAAGGAAATCCCGACCGATCTCTGGTCCAATCCACCGTCGCGCAGCGGACTCGGCTCCTGGGGTCAGGAGCGTCGTGCTGCGGAGAGCACCTGGGAGCGTCCCACCCCCAAACCGGTCCCAACCGAGACCGCCCCGCCGTTCCGGGCGGGAGAGAAAGTCAAGCACGCTGTTTTCGGACAGGGGGTCGTCGTGCAGTGCACGGGCTCGGGCGAAGACGCGGTGGTTTCGGTGGCGTTCCCGAATATCGGCGTCAAAAAATTGGTCGTCGGTTTCGCGCGACTCACCAAGGCCTGAGCCCGACGCAGGACAATCCCCATCCGCGTGTTTCCCTTGGACAAGCCCGGGAACGGCAAAACGCCCCGGCGGTGAGGCGCGGGGCGTTGGTTCCGGACGCCGGCAGCGGCCGGCTCCTACCCGACGCGCAACGTTCGGGTGGTTGCAAACTTCGGATCCGCCAACCCCGGCAGCTCGACGGTGGCATCTCCAAAACGGGTAACCGGCACCCCCATGCGTCGCAACAATCCAACGTACAGGCCACAGAGCGGAGTCTTCGGGTCGTAAACCAGATGGCGTCCGGTAGCAAGGGTTCCTCCCGCCTTGCCAGCCAACACCAAAGGCAAGTTGATCGGACTGTGGGCGTTGCCGTCCCGCATCCCGCTTCCGCAGAGGACCATGCTGTTGTCGAGCAAGGTACCGTTGCCCTCCCGAATGGAGCGCAGGCGCTCGATCAGGTAACCGTACTGGGCCATATGCCAGCGGTTGATCCGCTTGTATTGCTCGAGTTTCTCGGCCTGGTTTTCGTGGTGGCTGATCTCGTGGTGCCCACCGGAGACCCCGGGGAGGAACGAGAAATTGCGTCCCGAGACTT
>CAZYBA010000144.1:0-7857 GCA_964646105.1 uncultured Armatimonadia bacterium | reverse complement strand
GCAAGAACCCGGCGATCGAGATTCCGAGAATCGTGCGGTCGACATTCGCTCGAGGGTTGCCAGCCGTGCTCATCGCCGGTCCTCTTGACGAAAACGAAGGACCAACGCCGGACCGAACTCCGCTGCCGGAGCCAATTCTCCCGACGACATCGCGTCGTAGAACAGCGAACGCCACCGCTCGGGGGTCCGAGACGGATCCTGAGGGGCGTTGGCACGATTCCAGATCACCCAGTCGTACCCGCGGCGACGCATTTCGCGGGCCATATCCGCGCTGTCGGCAAACGTCTCCCACCCGAACAGTCCGGCTGCGTGATTGGGCTCGGCCCACGCATAGGGCCGGTCCAACCAGAACCCCCGTGGCTCGTCCACCAGCAAAACCTTGGAATCCTCGGGGGTTTCGTTGTTCACCCACTGCTGAGCCGTCGAGATCGGTCCGAGACGTCGCCCCAGGTAACGATCCTCGCTCTCGCCGCCGGTCACAACTGCCCAAGCCGGCATGGCGATATCGAATCCACGCACCACCGCCCATAGGCAGCAAATTCCCAGCAACCCCAAGCCGAACCGTCGCACCAAGGGGGACGCTTGCGCCCAGGCTGCCGCGGCCGCCAACGCGAACCCCGGCAAGGCGGGCAACAGGTAACGGGTCTGTTGCATCAGAACAAACCAACTCGCCAAAACCCCGAGGCCAAAAAGGACCAAGATTCCGACCGCAGGTTCACGGCGACGCCAAAGAAGCAACAACGGAGCCAGAAAGGCAACCAGGAACGGTGAAAGTCCGAAGTCTACGTACTCCGTGAACACCCACCCTCGTCCTGGCGGTACCAGCGAACGTTCCATCGTGAGATCCCACGGCGCAAAAAAGGCCTGTGGGATCCCTTTGCCAAAGCCGAACGCCGCTTGGTCGGCCGCATACCGGGCCGCGTTTTCGGCATTCCAGAACTTGCCGCCGAAAATCGACCAGAAGAACGGGTACACCGGATTTCCGGTCCAGATCCATGTCTTGACATACCAGACCGACCCGACCGCGGTCGCCAACGACGCCCAGGCGATCGCGTGGGACAAAGACCGCTTGTCAAAACGGCGATAAAGAACCGGTTGCCACAGCACAATGCCGACAAAGCCCATCGCGAGGAAGACCAGACAGGTCATCTTGGTGCCCAGGGCAAAACCCATGGATACCGCGGAAACCATCAGCCAGCGGAGGGAGCCCGCCCAGCCCTCCCGACCCGATTGAACGTCGTCGGCGGCGTTCACCAGCGCATGGACCGACATCCAGGTGAACAGGGCGGTGGCCAGATCCACATACGCAGTGGTCGATTCCCAAACCACCAGCGGGAGGGAAACGAACGCCAGGGAGGCAGCCAAGCCCACCGAGTGACCGTCCTTGAGATGCCGCCGCGCAAAGACCGCGACCATGGCACAAAGCAGCAGTCCACAAAGCCAGTGGAACAATTTCGCGGCGGCGATGCTGCCCGAAGCCAGCATCCAAAGATAAAGCATGTTCCAAGTGAACGGAAAATTCGAGTGGTGGTCGTAGGGAAGGTAATGGATGCGCCCCGCGAGGACCCACGCCTTGGGTGCCGCCAACTGGTAACTGAGCGAATCCCATTCCCAACCGGCCGGAGGTGCCAGCGCACCGATCAATGTCAACGCGCCGATCGCCACAAATGCAACCGGAGCCATCCATGAGAGCGCTCCAACCAACTGACGTTGCCCCAGCGGTTCGACCGACTTTCCCTTGGGAATCCGCAGGGAAATTCCCCAGGCGATTGCCGCCACAGCCGCTGCGAGCCCCCAAGAAACCGGTGCTCGCACGAATCCCGACCACCCCGCAGCCAGAACAACGTACGCCAGGACACCAAGCCCGAGCGGTATCTGAAACAGCCAACGTTCCCACGCGCTCGCCGCGGAGAGAGAACGTACGAGCGGCCGACCGGCGGCCAACCCGAGAGCCGTCGCCAAAACGAACAGGCCGATGCCCATCGCCGTCGCTGTCAACGGAGTTCCCCACGGCGCTTGCGCAGGGCAAGTTCCATCACTTCCCCGGGAAACAACATGCCGAGACGTTCCGACATTTCCTGAACTCCACGGAAAACGCGACTGCGTACCGATCCCGCTGACTCATGCACTGGGGCATCCTCGTCCCGAGGTTCCCCGATCGGCTTGCCCCCGAGGGCACGCAGGGCATACCGAAGGCTCTGGATGCTGTTGACAAACGGGAAATAGGCACGGTGAACGACATCAAACCCGCATTCCTCGGCCAAGCGGGCCAGCGAGTGCGGCGTGAACCCCCAGAAATGCCGCGGCAGATCAAGCGGATACCAACAGGACCGGAACAATCCGGCCTCGAAACTCCCGATGTTCGGAATCGCGATTCCCACCCAACCGCCATCCGCCAGCAGATTTCGGACGGCAGCCAGGGTCGCCCTGGGATCCGGAACATGCTCCAAAACATGCACCATGGTCACCAAATCGAAGGAACCGGGCGTCAACACGGACTCTTCCAGCGTTTCCCCGTGAATTTGCAGTCCGGTACGTCGGCGGGCAAGTTCCGCCGCCACCGGATCGACTTCCAGGCCCTCTCCCGTCCAACCCAGTTCGACCATTTGCCGCAGGAATCGTCCATCGCCGCAACCGATGTCAAGCAAACGGCGTTCAGCGGTTTGCCCCACCCATTCCGAGAAGCGCATTGCGGACCGGCGGTTGGTTTCGTCGAGACGTTCCCCGATTCCGGTTCCATCCTCTTCCGCACGTGCGTAGGTAGTCGGCGCGTAATGGGCCGACATTTCCTCCGGCGAGGGCCGCGGATCAAGGCGCACGGTCCCGCAGCGCAGGCAGCGAACCGCTTGGAAACAGCGAGGGCCACCCAGCAAATGGTCTCCGGCCCGGCGCCAGAACTTGGCCGCCCGGGTGCCGCAAACACAGCAGGAAAGCGTGGTCTGGATCGGACCGCGGTTCATTGCCCGCCTCCCAGCGCAGTCAATCGAAAATCCTCGAAACCGGTTCCATCCCAGCGACAATACCCGAGGTAACGGCCGTGGCTGCCCGTCTGGACAATCGGGATCGAGTTGACCAGCACCGGCTTTTCCAGCACCAGATGCGTGTGTCCTGAAATGATCAGGTCGATCCCCAAACCGGCATCGGCAAGCTTGCAGTCCGCGTTGTGACCGATGTGGGTCAACGCCACCAACGCGTCACATTCCGGCCGCAGTTGGGCACAGACCCGTTGCGCCGTCGCGATCGGATCGTCGAAGAGCATGTCCCAAGCCACCTTGACGGCTTGCCGTTCGGTCACCATCGGCACCGTGATTCCGAAAATGCCGAACCGAATGCCGGCCCGTTCGAGAATTACATGCGATTGGACGGGCAGTTCGCCGCCGCGTTGGGGACGCATGTTCGCGCACAGAATCGGAAAACCAGCGTCGGCGACCTTTGCTCCGAACAGTGCCCGGTTCGGGTGTGTCTCGCGATTCCCGATGGTCATCGCGTTGTAGCGTAGACCGGTCATGCGGCGCAGGATCGGCTCGCCGCCCGGTGTGACGCCAAGATTGCCAGCCTTGATCGCATCGCCCGCATCGAGCAGCAACCACGGCTCATCCCCGACCGCTTCCAACGCCTCCCGGATCCGCTGTTCCCCCGTTTCCGTCAGCCGGTTGTGGAAGTCATTGGTGTGGAAGACGTGGACGGCCATTCAGTCGTCGACATCCTTGCCATCGCTGCGGCGCACGATCAGTTTGAGCGGTGTGCCCTCGAACGAGAACGCCTTGCGGATTTGGTTTTCCAAATAGCGCTTGTAGGTGAAGTGCATCGCCTCGGGATCGTTGACAAACATGACAATGGTCGGAGGCTTGACCGATGGCATGGTGGCGTAGCGGAGCTTGAGGGTCCGTCCCTTGGTCGACGCCGGCTTGGCATCGATGGCACCCCCCAGGATGCGGTTGAGTTCACCGGTTGGGATTCGCAGTGCGTGGGTGTCGGCGGCTTCGAGGACGGTGTCCACGAGCGCCCCGATTCCGGTGCCCTTGATCGCCGAACAAAACGCCACAGGCGCGTAGCCGACGTACGGCATTTCATCGCGCAGCACTTTGGAAAACGAAATCATGGGGGACTTGGCAGGATGCTCCTCGATGGTCCGTCCACGTCCGAGATCCCATTTGTTCACACATAGGACGGCGGCCCGCCCCGCTTCGTGGGCCATTCCGGCCACGCGCTTGTCGCCATCGCACAGCCCGGCTTCCGAGTCGATCACCGTTACCGCAACATCGCATCGTTCGATCGCACGTTGGGCACGGAGCACCGAGTAGTATTCGACCGTACCCTGAATCTTCCCCGCGCGGCGGATGCCGGCGGTGTCGATCAAAACCAGCTTGCGCCCGCCCCACTCGAACGGCGTATCCACGGCATCGCGGGTAGTGCCCGCCACCGGCGAAACAATCGCGCGTTCCTCACCCAGAATGGCGTTCAGCATCGACGATTTCCCGACGTTCGGACGTCCGATCAGGGCAACCCGAACCGTCTCATCGTCTTCGGCCGGCTCCTCGACCGCATCGGGGAACTCCTCGACAACCCGGTCGAGCAGATCGCCTACTCCGCGGCCGGACAGTGCGGAGACAGGGTGAACATCCCCGAGGCCGAGGGCATAGAACTCGGACGACTCCCGGTCGCGGACCACGTTGTCGCATTTGTTGACGACCACCAGCACCGGGGTGCCTTGGGCGCGGCGCAACTGCCGTGCCAATTCCCAGTCGTTGGCGGTGACCCCTTGCACGACGTCGCAGAGCATGAGGATGACATCGGCCTCTTCCATCGCCACTTCCGCTTGGATGCGGATCTGGGCTTGGAGAGGGTCTTCCTCATCCATGGAGATTCCACCGGTGTCGATGACCGTGTACATGCGACCGTTCCATTCGCCCTCGGCGTAAAGACGGTCTCGCGTGATCCCCGGCGTATCCTCCACAATGGCGATGCGCCGACCGGTCAAACGGTTGAATAATGTGGACTTCCCAACATTGGGACGACCAACCACGGCTACAACTGGGTGGGACATGGGGGCAAGGCAGTCTATCACGGGGTGGTCGGTCATGGGATCCCGGTCCCGCCCGCTGCACTCGTGCGGCGCGACCCCGAATCACACCCGAAGCGCGGCTCCCGATACCAGTTTTCAACAAACCCGAAACCAGACGCTCCCCGAAACGTCACAACCCCTGTGATTCACAGACGTTTGAACGTGCTTTGCCTGGCGCTTCTGGCGTGCGCTCCGTCCGCCGCGCAAACGCCCCCGATCGAACGTCCCAAGTATTTCGCCCTCTATCCCCCACCCCCGACCAGCACGTTCACTCCGAACCGTCCCCCGGTGTCCACCGCGACCCGCCGGCCCGACCTGTTCGCGCCGTTGCCTGTCTACCCAAGCGGACGCACGGTTCTCGTCGAAGGAATGCTCGATCTACGCAGCCGCCCGAAAGGGTGGAACGATCGCGGACTGTATGTCCCCGCCGCCCGCCTCACGTCCGAACTCATCTACGCGGACCCGACGTCCGGGTCGGAACAAGGCGGAGTCCGGATCCAATTCCTTGCCGAACCGCGCTCCTTCACATCCAACACCCCGGATACCGCCCGTCTTTCGGAAGCCTATGCCTTCTACAAACTGCTGCTTCCCGGCGCACTCGCCACGGTCCGTGCCGGCCAATTCGTCCTGCCGTTCGGCCTTGCCGCTGTCTACGACACGTCCCTGCAACCGTTCCCGGTCCTTGCGGAAAAGTCGGTGGGACTGCGTATCGACAATGGTGTCATGGTGGAGGGCGACTACGGTCCCTTCCATTACGCTGGTTCGCTGACTTCCGGGGGCGGCCCGAACCGCATCGAACGCGGTGGTATTTTGGCGGCGCGTTTGGAGAGGCACTTCCTGACCCAATCCGGACGCATCCAGATCGGTGGTTCGATGCTAACCGGGCGCCTTCCCGAGACGACTCCCTCCACGCTGCTTCCGCCTTCCGGAACCTCGCCGTCGGGTATGCCGACCGTGCGCAAGACCCGGTTCAGCGCCGAAGTCCAATACGGTGTCGCGAATGTCACCGCACGGGGGGAACTGGTCTTCGGTGCCGACGACCACAGGCCGGTTTTCGGTTACTTCGGGGACGGCAGGCTGGCGGTCTCCCCGACCGCCCAAGCGGTGGTGGTGGTCAAACGGTGGGACTACGCGCAACGCCCCGAGTCGACCCATGTCGGAGGCATCGGATTCGATCTGGCGGTCGGCCGCGGACTGGTGGTGAGGACATTGGTCGAGCGCGAAACCAACAACGGCCCCGGGGGGGGTGCGCGCCTCATCGACCGTCGATTGACCGTACAGACCCAAATCCGCTTCTGACCTGCGGGTTCGGAAAACGGTCGCGAACCCAGCCGCCCTGGTCTTTCTCTGCAACTGGACTCTGATCGACGACAGGCGAAACGCGAGTCACACCGCACTGCCGCACTTCGGACACGGCTGGAACGGGCTTTCCACGAAGTGTCCGCACACCGGACAATAGCCGGTCTTGTCCTCCGGACCTTCCGAGCCATCTTCCGGCAAGGGAAGCGTCTCGTTGAGCCGTCGCAAATCGTAAGGGTCGTCGCGGCGACGCAGCACATTGGCGGACATCACGACACAGCAGACACAGGTCAACACCGACACCACCCCTGAAATCACGGGATGGCCAAGCAACAATGCCAATGTCACCCCGGCCAGGAACACCGCGCCCACGCCCACCCACCGTCGCAACGAGGCCATGTCAGCCGCGCAAGACCGAGTCGGACGACCAGCGTTCCAATGTTTCAAGGGCAATCCGCTCCGCGAGACCGACATACGTCGCCGGAGTGAGGTTTGCCAATCGGTCCGAATCCCCGTCAGGAAGATCCAATCCGGCCACAAATGCCCGCAGGGCGTCCGGCCCGAGTCGGGCACCGCGGGTGAGTTCCTTGAGGCGCTCGTACGGATTCTCGAGGCCAGCGGCCCGCATCACCGTCTGGACCGGTTCCGCGAGTACTTCCCAGTTCGAATCCAGGTCGGAAGCCAACGCTTTGGAATCCACCGAAACCTTGCCCATGCCCCGGCTGGCCGCCACGAGCGCCAAGTAGCCGTGACCGATGGCAGTGCCCATGTTCCGCAAGGCCGAGCTGTCGGTGAGGTCGCGTTGCCAACGAGAGATCGTCAGTTTCGATGCCAAATGATCCAACAACGCGTTGGCGATCCCGGCGTTCGCCTCCGAGTTCTCGAAGTCGATCGGATTGACCTTGTGGGGCATGGTCGACGACCCTACCTCGCCGGCGACGACCCGCTGTCGCAGATAGCCAAGCGAAATATAGCCCCATACATCCCGGTCGAAATCCAGCAGGATATTGAGAAAACGGACCAACCCTTGGAAGAGTTCGGCCATGTAGTCGTGGGACTCGATCTGGGTGGTGACCGGATTCCAAGTCAGGCCGAGGTTCTCGACAAATCGGCGGGAAACTTCCGGCCAGTCTACGTCCGGGAATGCCGAGACGTGGGCGTTGTAAGCTCCCACGGCCCCGTTCATCTTGCCGAGATACTCTTGCGTACGAATCTGGGTCAAGACACGGTGCCAACGGTGCACGAAGACAGCCAGTTCCTTGCCGAACGTGGAGGGGGACGCCGGTTGCCCGTGGGTGCGCGAGAGCATCGGGGTGGCGGCGTGTTCCGACGCCAACGCGGCGACTCGGTCGACCAGGGCGACCGCAACCGGGACGAAGACTTTCTCCATCCCCCCCCGCAGCATCAGCGCATGGGCAAGGTTGTTGATGTCTTCCGACGTACACCCGAAATGGACCCACTCCGACAGATCGCGCAGGGATGTCGGGGCGAGC
>CAZYBA010000143.1:2083-7866 GCA_964646105.1 uncultured Armatimonadia bacterium | reverse complement strand
ACCCCGACCAAGGGGACACGGACAGGGAGGCCTTGGCACGTCAGGACATACCCACGAAGGCGCCAAGTTTGGGAGTCGCAACACGTCTCGGATCTCCCAATCCGCGCGTCAGACGCTTTCCGGCGGGTCGGTTTGATCTGGCAGTGCTGACGGCGTGAATGAATGCATCGCAGGCGATGGCGTAGCTTTTGGCCCGGAGGCGGGTGGAATTTGAGTGTTTCGGAGCCAAACCAGAGGACTGCATGGACTGGCGGATTCCTCGAATGTCCTGTACTGGCCCCTTGGGCATTAGGGTGCAGCCAACGACGAAGCAGCCCGTTGCCGAACGAGGCAACGGGCTGCTTGATGGGGGATCAGGTTAGACTGTGTCGCTGACAGGGGGCTCGCTGTCTCGACGTCCGCCAATTTTGGTTTCGACTCGCGAGGCGAGAGAGGATGCGGTTTCACGGACAGTACCTGCCAAGTCCGTGGTTCTTTCCTTGATCTGTTCGGTGAGCGCCTCGGCACGTTGGACGGCGTCCTTGACCTTGCCGTTGGCGGTTTCCTTCAACTCATCGCCTCGGCGGCGCAAATCATCCCGCGTCTCCTCGCCGCTACGAGGAGCGTACAGCAGTGCGACCGTGGCGCCTATCGCACTGCCGATGACGATGCCGAATAGAAAATCGGATTTGTTGCTCAATTCGTTTCTCCTTTCACAGACGGAGACGGTCGTTTGAAAAGGGCGATGGCCCCGGCGATAATTCCATATGCGACCGCGTTGACTTCAATCAATGGGTAATGCAAAGCCTTGGTTGCAAGGCGGTTTGACTTTTGCGCCGTCGATTCCACGGCCGACATGGTCGCCTCGGTCTTCGACAGGATCCTTACCGCCGTATCGCCCGCGACTTCTACCTGATCCTCGAGATTCGTCAAGATACTTTCCGTTCGTTCGACGACCGGGATCACCCGGGATTCCAGGGCTTCCAAACGAGAATCCAGTTTGCGTAAAGCGATGGCCAACACGGCCAACATGATGGTTCCCGCGACCGATCCGATGACATACCAGGCTACCAGTAAGGTGGATGCGAACGGATTCAAGGTCATGGTGGCGGTGTTCCCGAGGCGTGATGAAGATCTAGACTGATGGCGGAGTTGGAATCCACCGATATAGAAGTATCTCCTTTCTACCATTTATGGAACGGCTCGCCTGCGCATTGGTACGTCCTTGCGGCATAGGCGGGCCGATTTTTTATTCTTCCCGGGCGGCGCACAATTCAATCACCGAGGAACAGCCGATTCGGTCGGGGTCATGATTCGAGAGATCTGGTCGGGATCGGGTTGGGGGCAGTGATCGCCGGAGCATTTCGCCAAACACGGGATCACCATACCCATGCGTCATCGGGATGCGGGGCCACGCCTGCCAGTGACGGATCGACGAGAAGGGCTGTTGACCATGCATCGGCCAGCATGGCATCCGCCGCGATGACGGCAGCTCCTTGGGCATGGTTTACGGGCCAACCGGATCTCGGGTGGATCACATGCCCGTAAGATACGTCGTTGACAATCACTGACTTGCCGTGAACCCCACTGACCCCCAGAGCGCGTCCATTGAGCTCGACCGATTCCCTTGGTCCGTCGGCGACCGCGATTCGGAAGGGCTCCCCGAGCACCCGAACCGACGAGGTACCGCCGTGGACCAATGCGATTGGAACGCCAAGTTCGTTGAGAAGGTCGCAGGCACGGTCGATCGCCCAGCCCTTTCCTGCGGCTCCCGGATCGAAGTTCCCCCCGGGGTAGTTCCAAACTACTTCCTGATTCTGCGTATCCACGGTCAACATTCGTCCCATACCGACGCACTGCCGCACCCTGTGGATTTCCTCTTCGGACGGAGGTTGGGCCGATGAACCGGTTCCCTTGAGACCCCATAGGTTCAGGAGTGGACCGACAGTCGGATCGAACGCACCGCCGGTCGCACGGCAGATTGTCTGGGATGCCTCCAGGAACCGCACGGTGGACGATTGGACCCGGACCGGGATGCCAGGGGGAGTCGCGTTGAGTCGGAATATGTCGCTTTCGGGCTGATAGGGAGACAGGTCGCCCTCGACCTCGTGGATGACCATCAAAGCCTGTTCCCCTGCCGATCGCAATCGGGTTGGATGGTCGCCCTTGAGGAGGATTTCGAAACGCACGCGCATGGAATTCGTTGCAACTCGGACCAAACTGTGTTTCGCGATTTCGGCATCCGGCATGGGCGGATTTTACCCCGTGATACAATCCGCCCGTGTCCGATCTGTCGATCGTGATCCCTGCCTACAACGAAAGCAAACGACTTCCTGCGACGCTGCAGGCCGTGTTGGCGTGGGCCGCGTCTTTCGCCGGTTCTGTTGAGGTGGTTGTAGTCGACGACGGCTCAACCGATGCGACGGCTGACGAAGTTCGCCGGTTCGCGCAGGTTCGTCTGTTGTTGCTTGCTCAGAACCGGGGCAAGGGGCACGCGGTGCGGACCGGGGTGTTGGCTGCGACCGGGCGGCGAATCCTATTCATGGATGCCGATTTGGCGACTCCGTTGGACGAGTTTTTCCTGCTGCAATCCGCTTTGGATGCGGGTGCGCAGGTTGCAATCGGAAGCCGTCCGTTGCGCGAATCACGTCTCGAAGTTCGTCAGCCGGTTCTGCGTGAGTGGGCGGGACGTTGCTTCAACGCAGTGGTTCGTGCGCTTGCGGTTTCCGAAATCAAAGACACCCAATGCGGTTTCAAGTTGTTTGAACGTGACGCTGCGCAGTGGCTGTTCGCTCAGTCGGTGATTGACGGATTCGGATTTGACGTCGAAGTCTTGTACATGGCGACGCGGGCCGGTATTCCCGTCAGGGAAGTGCCGGTGCGATGGGCGCATCAAGAAGGCGCGGCGGCGTTCTCGTCTCCACTTGCGTACCTGCGTCACGGGCTACGCATGCTCGTGGACGTTGTTCGTATTCGCCGCGTCCACCGAGGTGTACGTCGCGGTGCCTTTGGCAAAGCGGTGGATCCGTCATGAGCGGGGTGGCCAAGGGGGCCGCGGTCGCCGGGGTGGTTGCCGGACTTGCGCTTCATACCTTGCGGCATGCCCCCAACGACGTTCGTCTGGAATACGTTCGCCTTCCGGTTCCGGGAATGCCTGCCGGATCGAGACCTCTGGAGGTTCTCTTTCTGACCGACGCCCACCATTGGGGGTGGGGGATCCGGGAAGAGCGCGTCATCGCGCTTCTGGCGGGCCAGCCTCCGCCCGACTTGGTGGTTTGGGGTGGCGATTACCTCGGAGCATTGTCGGGAATCTCGACTACGGTGAGGTTCATGCGAACGGTGATGGCCCACTTTCCCGGGGTGCAGTCCGTCGCGGTTCGCGGGAACGCGGAACACAAGATTCGGCCCGAGGAACGTTGTGCCCTGGAGCAAGCGATCGAGGATGTTGGTGTCCATGTGTTGGTGAATCGGAACCAACGGATGCAACTGGCAGGAATGGAGTGGGTTGTTGCGGGGACGGACGATCCGTACTACGGTTTTTGCGATTTAGGGGAGGCACTCTCCGGGGTGCAGGAGGGCGAATTGACGTTGTTGGTTTCGCACTCGCCTCAGGTCGCGCTTCGTGCTGCCGGTTTGGGAGTGGATGTTCAACTGTCCGGACATACACACGGGGGACAGGTTTGCCTTCCCGGATTCGGTGCGGTTCGGACGCAGAATCCACTTTCGCGCCGGATCGACCGGGGTGTTTTCGATCGGCCCAGACTCGAGCAAATATCCGGGCGTCGCCTGACCGGCCATTTTGTTCTGTACATCTCCCGCGGTCTGGGGGTTGCTTTCGTTCCCCGGCTGCCCTGGCTGGCGCCCCGTCTCTTCTGTCCCCCGGAGATAACGCGATTGACTCTGTTCCGACCTGGCGATGTCGACGCAGAGTAGGATTGCTCATGTCCGGTTTTGATGTTGGGGATTCGGGCGATGTCGTGGTTGCGACACGCGTTCGTCTTGCGCGCAATGTCACTGGATTTCCGTTTCCCCATCGGGCGTCGGACGCTCAACGCTCCGAGATCGCGTCGCTGGTCCGACGTTCTCTGCGCCAGTCGGGGGCTCGGGTCTGGTCGGCACACCGGGTTCGGGACCTCTCCGAGTCCGAACTGGCTAAGTTGGTTCACGACCGATGGATTGCCTTGCCGAAGGAGGGTCCGGCCCGAGAGTTGTGGGTTTTGGTCGAGGAGAGTGCCCGGGGTACGACCGTGTTGGTGAACGAGGAGGATCATGTCCGGATTCAGGCGATCATGCCCGGATGGGATCTCGTTTCCCCGTGGGAGTCGGTCCATGAGGTCGACGCCTGTCTCCGATCGGACCTTCGATATGCCTACAGCGCATCGCGTTGGGGATACCTCACCGCGTCGACCGGCAATGTGGGTACCGGCCTGCGGGTTTCCGCAATGGTGCACTTGGCGGGTCTGGGCATGACACGGGAGCGCGTTGCGGTTCTGTCGGCGGCGCGGTCGCTCGACCTTGCCATTCGTGGTCTTCACGGAGAAGGCTCCGAACCGGTAGGCGACCTGTTCCAGATCAGCAACGCGGTGTCGTTTGGTCGTCCCGAGTCCGGACTGCGGGATCGGGTGGCATCGGCGGTCGAGTATCTGATCGGGGAGGAACTCCGCGCGCGCCGGGAATTGGCTTCCGACCCCAAGGCGTTGCGGCGTTCGCTCGCCAACGCGCAGGCGTTGTCGGCGTTGGGGGAATTGACATGGGGACAATGTTGGTCGATCTTGTCGACGGTGCGTCTGGCGGGCGCGTGCGGGTTGTCGCAATCGTTTCCCGATTCGGTGTTTGCGGACGCGATTCGGGTGCTGGGCGTGGACGTTGGGCTTGACGATTCGCGCCGTGCTTCCCGTGTGCGGACGTTGGTGGGCGGATGGGTTTGACCTCGGTTCGCTGGCAGCATTTCGGCGAAGGCGTCGATAGAGGGGGGCGCTGGTGATTGGATTTGCGTCCGCTTTGGTCGCGGTGGTTTTTGCCGGGGAAGCTCGATCGTGATGATCCCGGCTCGGATCGGCAGGACGGGGGAGTTGTGCCGTATCGGCGGTTCGTCCCCACCGGTGCGATAGAATTACCAGTATCAGGAGGGGCATTCCACCGTGTGGCAGCGATTTACAGAACGAGCTCGGCGGGTGGTTTTTTTCGCACAGGAAGAGGCGGCACGGCTTGGGGAGAACTATGTCTCCACCGAGCATTTGCTGCTTGGCTTGGTGCGTGAGAACGATTCGGTGGCGGCGCGCATCCTGGACAGTCTCGGGGTGTCTTTGACCCGGATTCGCGCGGACATCGAGCGCAATGTATCCAAGGGCGAGGGAAGGATGGGCCCGGACATGCAACTGACGCCCCGGGCCAAGCGCGTCATTGATCTGGCGTACGACGAGGCCCGTCAGTTGAACAACAACTATATCGGGACCGAACACCTGCTCCTCGGGTTGATTCGTGAAGGCGACGGTCTGGCGGGGCGTGTTCTGGCCAAACTCGGCGTGGACCTTGACCGGACGCGTCGTGAAGTCCGCCGCGTGCAAGATCAGGAGCCGCAGGCGACGGGAACGCGTTCTGGTGCGTCCAAGTCGTCCCGGACACCCACTCTGGACGAGTTCGGACGCGACTACACGGAAATGGCACGCCAGGAAAAGCTGGATCCAGTGGTCGGTCGCGCCAGCGAGATCGAGCGGGTTGTACAGATCCTGTCGCGGCGGACCAAGAACAACCCAGTCCTGGTGGGCGAGCCCGGTGTCGGCAAGACCGCGATCGCGGAGGGC
>CAZYBA010000143.1:0-2073 GCA_964646105.1 uncultured Armatimonadia bacterium | reverse complement strand
CGACCCGCATTGTCCAGGAGGATGTCCCCGAGACCCTCAAGGACAAGCGCATCGTGGCGCTCGACATGGCGGGACTGGTCGCCGGTACCAAGTATCGCGGCGAGTTCGAGGAGCGGATGAAGCGGGTCATGGAGGAAGTCCGAAAGGCGGCCGGCGAGGTTATCTTGTTTGTCGACGAACTCCATACGTTGGTTGGTGCGGGTGCGGCCGAGGGCGCGATCGACGCCAGCAATATCATGAAGCCGGCCCTTGCCCGTGGGGAACTGCAGTGCATTGGCGCGACCACGCGTGACGAGTTCCGCAAGTACATAGAACGTGATGCCGCATTGGCTCGGCGGTTCCAGATGGTCAAGGTGGACGAACCATCGGTCGACGAGGCGGTGGACATCCTGCGCGGGTTGCGTTCCCGTTACGAAGAGCATCACAAGGTGGAGATCACCGATGCAGCGCTCGATGCTGCTGCCCGTCTTTCGGATCGGTACATCACCGACCGGTTCCTGCCCGACAAGGCCATCGACCTGATCGACGAGGCAGCGTCACGGGTTCGCCTCCGCGCCGCGACGGCTCCGCAGCCGTTGCGCGACGCGAAGCTCGAGTTGCTGCAGGTTGAGAAGGAAGGCAAGGCGGTCGCCGACAAGGCCGACTACGACCGCGTCAAGTTCCTCGAAGAACAGCAGGCGTTCCTGCGGGATCGGATTGCGGATCTGCAATCGCAGTGGGACGAGCAGCGCAAGGCGATTCCGTTGGTTGTGGGCGACGACGAGGTTGCGCAGATTGTCTACTCGTGGACAGGGATCCCTGTGTCGCGATTGGTGGAGACGGAAACCCAGAAACTGCTCCAGATGGAGGATGCCCTCCATCGGCGGATTGTTTCGCAACATGACGCGGTGGTGGCGGTCAGTCGCGCGGTACGTCGTGCCCGTTCCGGTTTGAAGGATCCGCGCCGCCCGATGGGTTCGTTCCTCTTTGTCGGTCCGACGGGAACGGGAAAGACCGAGTTGGCGCGTGCGTTGGCAGGCTTCCTCTTCGACAAGGAGGAGGCTCTGGTTCGCATCGACATGTCCGAGTACATGGAACGTTTTGCGGTTTCGCGTCTGGTCGGCGCACCACCCGGGTATGTCGGTTACGAGGAGGGAGGGCAACTCACGGAAGCGGTGCGGCGCCAGCCCTACTCGGTGGTGTTGCTGGATGAGATCGAGAAAGCCCATCCGGAGGTCTTCAACATACTGTTGCAGGTGATGGAGGATGGTCGTCTGACCGACTCGCAGGGGCGGGTTGTTGATTTCCGCAACTGTGTCTTGATCATGACCAGCAACATCGGGTCCCAGCACATTCACACGGAAACCTCGATCGGTCTGCGTCGGGAAACGACCAAAGAGGAGTCCGCCAAGGACTACGAGGCGATGAAACGGCGCATCAACGAGGAGATCAAGCGTGTCTTCCGTCCGGAGTTCATCAATCGTCTTGACGACATCATTGTCTTCCGGGCGTTGGGATCGTCCGAGATTCGCCAGATCGTCGAACTGATGTTGCGCAATGTGAAGCACCAGATTGGGCAGCAGGGCATGGAGTTGGCGGTGGACGAGACGGTGGTGGCGCGATTGGCCACCGATGGATTCGACCCCCAGTTCGGTGCCAGGCCACTGCGTCGTGCAGTGCAGCGCCTGGTCGAGGATCCGCTCGCGGAGGAAGTGCTCCTGGGGCGCTTCTCGGCTGGCGACAGGATCGTCGCACAGAT
The DNA here is from genome assembly GCA_964646105.1 of uncultured Armatimonadia bacterium. Taxonomy (GTDB): domain Bacteria; phylum Armatimonadota; class Armatimonadia; order Armatimonadales; family Armatimonadaceae; genus CAIRTT01. The sequence goes on along the minus strand of CAZYBA010000143.1, from coordinate 335 downwards.
GGACGGTGACACGGATGCCGCCACCGTGATCTTTCGCAAAGTGGAAGCCGACAATCCGGTAGATGAGCTTCCGGGGTCGTCGATCGCTGGAGAATTGCCTGCTCCGGCAGACGACTAATCCATCAGGGGATCTTGACAAGGGTTTCTGCGTGGGATATAACCTGACGGTCCGCCGGGTGCCGGGGCGAGTGGTGGAACGGCAGACACGCTGGTCTTAGGAACCAGTGCCGCAAGGCGTAGGGGTTCAAATCCCCTCTCGCCCATCGTTCTTGCGGAGGTTATGCGGGAGTAGCTCAGTGGTAGAGCGCTACCTTGCCAAGGTAGATGTCGCGGGT
>CAZYBA010000142.1:0-7869 GCA_964646105.1 uncultured Armatimonadia bacterium | reverse complement strand
CGGCGAGACCAGCATCCCGCAGTGTCGAAGTTCGTCTCGGCGCCCACTCGGCGATGCGCGGGAAACCACCGGGTTCGTCGGGAACACGTGACGTCGAGGAGTTGGGTACCAAGCCTGTCCACCCCGACTCCCGCACGGCGCCGGAATGTCAGGCGACCAACGGACTAGTTGCGGTGCGCGGAGTCGGACCCCGGATCCACCAACAGGACCCCGTCCTGCTCCAAGCCGGCGATCAACTCGCTGGCCGCACGCCGGGCCACCTTCGGGCCTGCCACTCGACGGAAGTACGCGACACGGCGGCAATCATCCAGCAACGGCGGCTCGCGACGTGCCAACGCACGCAAGACCGTTTCCGGGTCGCCTGTCAAAAACCGTCCGTCGCTGGTGATAAGTCGCATGGCAATACAAGATCGGTTGCCCGTACCGGGACACCATAGAGTAAACGTGAAAATGGCGCTGAAGTTCCCTGTTTTCAGCGAGCATCCACGAAATTACGCCACGCGCTCTTGAAGTGGAACCACGCCATCCCGGCACAACCGAGAAAGACAAACAGGGCCGCCACCGGGATGATACGCAACGAACGCCCCCCGAAAAACGCGACTGCCGCGAACGCGAGGCCGGTCGCAAAGTCCAGATACCAAGCACGGTGGACATTCCGTCGCTTGTCTGACTTGTTGTGGGAAGGCAAACTCGCTAACCACCCTTCCGGGCAGGGGTTCGGGAACGAGTGGCCCGGCTGCGCACCGAATCCTCCAGCTCGTCCAGCCACGGTTTGAACCCGTACTTTCGCATCTCCTCACGGGCGCGCGCAAAATCCCAACCCTGGCGCACCACCCGGTAGATACCGACCATCGCCCCAGTGCGGTCCGCGCCATGCTGACAGTGGATGAACACCGGCTTCGCCGGCGCTCGATCGACAGTCGCCAAGAATTCTTCCAACTGCTTCCGGGTCGGTGCCTCACGGCCCATGCGGATGCGGATTCGCTCCAGGCCTAACGATCTGCACTGCCCGGCTTCCGCTTCCTGACCCTTTTTTTCGATGCGAAGGTCCACCACCATCCGGACACCCATCGCATGCAATGCCTTCAGCCCTTCCGCGGTAGGCGCTCCCCCCCGGTAAATCCCCGGCGCCACCACCGCGAAATTGGGAATTCCGGCCGGGGCAGACACTTTCCCGGAAGTCGATGGGCTGCGCGGCGCCGACGGCGGCCCGGGCGATGCCCAGCACCCCGGAACCACCCCAGCCACCAACACCGTCAACCCCGCCCAGACACCGAATAAACCGCGATTCACTCCGAACCCTCCAAATGCGCCGCATCGTTGAGACGCAGCAACCGCCACCGCTCCCCCGCGTCCGAATCTTCCACAACCACGACGCTGATCGATGCATTCCCGAGTGCGAGACGGTGGGCAACGTGGTCGTCCAGCGCGTCGAACCCAAGCGCCTTGGCCACCAAGGCCTTCAACGAGCCCCCGTGCCCGACCACCGCCGTGCAACTTCCGGACGGTGTCCGCTCCAGTATCCACCGCGACGCGATCTCCATACGCTCCCACAACTGCGCAAACGTTTCCCCACCTTCCGGATGTGCCGCGTCACCGAAACGATCGCGCACCTCGGCACGGGTGAGGCCTTCCCATCGGCCGTAGGATCGCTCCCGCAACAAGGGACTGGCCTCGGGCACGAGCCCCAGCGGGGCGAACGCGGACCGGGCGGTGTCCAGCGCGCGGGAGAGATCCGAAGACAACACGCGATCGGGGCGCGGTGCCAAACGGGAGACACGCCGCTCCAGACGCCGCACCTGCTCCCAACCGTCATCGGACAACGGCTGGTCGCTCTGTCCCTGCCAACGCCCCAAAACGTTGTGCAGAGTCACCCCGTGCCGGATCAGCAACAGGGTGCGGGACGAACTCACTTCTTCTTCTTGGGATCGGGCTTGGGTGGCATCCCCGGGACATCCTTCAGGACATCGAAGATCTCCAACGCCACCGGGGTGAGCACCTTGCCCGATTCCTTGTCATACACCCAGAACGTCGGGGTGGAGTTGATGCCTTTCTCCGCCGCCCGATCGCGAAGACGCGTGATCGCGTCCCGGTTCGCAGGATCGGAAACATACTTGTCGTACGCAGCCATGTCGAGACCGACGGCCTTCGCACGCCCCAGGATGTAATCCTCGCTCCAGTCGGGCTTCTCCACCTCGAACATGGCGGTGTACATTTCCCAGAACTTGCCCTGCTGGCCCGCGGCTTCCACCGCAAGCGCGGCGGGGATCGCCCACGGGTGCATTTCCTCGATGGGATACTGACGGAACCCGAAACGCACGGGAACCTTGGTGCCGAGGTCCTTGACCAACCACTGGTAGGCGGTCCGGCAGGTCGGGCACTGGAAATCCGCAAACTCGATCACCGTGTATCGGGCGTCCTCGGGCCCTTTCATCCGGGCGTCGGCCAGTTCCTGATCGAACTCCGCCTTGGAAACCTCACGCTGCTTGGGACGATCCTCCGTGATCGCCGGCGGTGTCTGACTGAGGTCGGCACCGAAGATCAGGTACGCCCCCCCGGCAAGCACAATGGCGGCCATCGCGACAAACAATTTCGCTTCACTGGTGATTTTCACGAACCTACCTCACGGGATTGGGCCGACACCGGCCTGCGTCCCAGGACCGAGTCGACAATCGACACAACCAAGATAACCACGATCAAGCCCTGCGACCCCATGCACCATGCGCAAATCGCCTTGATGACAAACAACTCCAGCCACGTGAGACCGAGCGAGGCCAAGGTGCCGAAAAGTGCGCCGGCGATGACGAGAGCACGAAAGATCGGGGTGAACCGCAGGAGCGAGGGCAATGTTCGCAGGAACGACAGGCCGGCAAGGGCCAGATACCCCAGGGTCCCCCAGGCCGCCACCGGCGGGCCCGTACCCTTCGGAAACTGGGACCATGGACTCGCCGCCACCGTCGCGCAGCCGCCCCCCTTCACACACGGGATCAGACTCGGTGTGGCATGCATCTTCCACAGGTAGGCGGCGATCAGCAAGCCCACCAACGAAAGCACGAAAATCAGGCGGTTGAACGCGGAGGTCGACATCGCAGGAGGTGCACGGACAGGCCGCGCGGCGACCCGATTGTACCACCGGGCCGGAAAATGCCGATCAGCGCACCGATTCGGCGATGCGGCGCAGGATGTCGTCCGGCAGAGGCGCCATCAGGACGAAGCGGATGTCGCCACGCCGCCAAACCATGACCTTGCCCCCCCGCGGCATCGCCCGCGACTGGGGCGCGGCTCCATCGGAAAGTTCCGGCATTCCCCCGGGGGCCGGCCCCTTCATCGCGGTCAGGGTCACCACGGTCAATCCGTTGCCCCAGTGGGCCGAGATCCAACGGCCGTTGTCGCGGACATCCACCTGCTTCGGACGGTAGCCGGCCGGCAGCCAGTCCGCCGACGGGGGAACAAATCCCGCCTTCGATGCCTCGTCGAACGTCGGGAACGAACGCCGCGGATTGCGCACAACGGAGAATCCCGGCGGGACCGGCGGAGGGGCGAAGTCCGAATCCGGAATCTGCGGGTCGAGCGTCACATTCATGAAGTACGCACTCACCAATATCCGTCCGTCCGGGTCCTTTTCCTCCATCCGCAACCGCAGACCCGTTTCCTTATCGATCCAAAACCTTCGCGAGGGCCCCGGGGTGCCCTCGGCAGGCGCCACCAACAGGATCTCGGCAGAACGTCCCGCCACGGTGTCCTCCCCCTGGCGTTCGGTACGCAACTGGGAGAACGGCGTGCGCAGCAGGTCACGCCACCGCGAAAGCAGGCTGGCAAGCGCCGACTCGCTCTCGAAAACGCGCTTCGAGCCGGGCGATACAAACCACGACCGCTTGGTATCGTCGACAACAATGTCGCCCGAGGTCCCCACGGATTCGCGGCGCATTCCGCGCTCGGGGTCGAAACGCACCTGCATTTCGATTGTCTTGCCTCGGGCCACCACGATTTCCCTGCCGGTGTACTTCACCGTTCGGTCCGCCCGCACCATGCGGTACAGCAACCGCCGCGCGTCTCGGACCGCGGGCGGCAGGTCAGGCCGACTGCCGTCGCGTCCCCGCCGGCGCCCCGAAGAGTCCGCAGGCTGCTGCGGTGCTTGGGCGTGGACCGGAATCTGGCCGGCAAATAGGAACACCAAGCCCGCCGAGGCGACGAAGCGACCGGAAAACCGTGCGGAGGTCACGTCAGAACCCGCCGCTCTCCCCACCGGAAGCCGGGGCGGAGGCCAGCATGAGCGAGGCGGTGGAGCCCAACGGCTCGATCGACGCCGCACGAACATGATCGCCGGCAATGACATCCAGCGCGGAGTGATCGGCACCCTGAACCACAGCGGGATTCGGCTTGGTAGCAGTGCGGTAGGCCACGAATGCAAACGTGGGCACGACCAACGCCAGCGCCACCGGAGCCCAGACGGGGCGTCCGTATCGGGCTTGCCAAGACCAGCGCAACCGGTCGGAAAGACGCGGGCGACGCGGTGTCAGTGTCACGTCGGCAAGCCGCGCCGCAAGGCGCGCATCGAAATCGGCGGACAACTCGTGGGACGGCAGCGACCGGAGCAACCGCGCCGTAGCGGAAAAATCGGCGACCACCTTCGCGCAGACAGCACAGGTGGCAATGTGCTTCTCGACGGCCCACGCATCCTCCGCGCCCAATTCGCGGTCCGAGTACGGGCCGAGCATCGGCAACAGGGAACGGCAATCACGAATGCTCGACATGGTTACGACTCCAAGTAGGGGCGAAGTTGTTCACGCAACGCCACCCGGGCGTTGAAGATACGCGACTTGACCGTACCGAGCGGAATATGCTCCACCTCGGCGATTGCATCGTAGGGCAATCCTTCTATATCGTGGAGGACTACCGCAGAGCGCAGTTTCGGCGGCAGTTTCGCCAATGCGGCCTCGATTTGCGCGCCAAGTTCCTTGCGTCCGAGCAACGACTCCGGTGCCTGGGTGAGATCGGCGATCTCGCGCCCCGCGCCCGATTCGTCGTCGTCGCCCCGGACCGGCGCATCGAGGGATGTCAGCAGCCCCTTGTCCTTGCGGCCACGCCGGAACGAGTCCACGCACAAATTGCCGGCAATCCGGAACAACCATGTCGACAAGCTGGCTTCCGCCCGGAATCCGTGGATGTGGACCACCATGCGAACAAACACCTCCTGGGTGAGGTCCTCGGCGTCTTCCGCATTGCCCACCATCCGGTAGATGTAGTTGTAGATCTTGGTCTTGTAGCGGGCGACAATTTCGTTGAACGCGGATGCGTCGGCGTTCTGGCATCGCGCAATCAGCGCGCGGTCGGGGTTCAACCCGGTCCTCTTTCCCAGCAATTGCGCAATGGACATGGTTTGTTCGCCATTCCGTCTCCGGACACAAGCCGTACGGCGGTTTGTTGGTGATCCAGACGACACCGGGTTGCAGGAAGTTCACTGACAGACGGAAAGTCTGTCGAAACGGAAAAACGGCGGGGGCGTTCGGGGTTGTATCGCCGGTGCGACGACGGTGGAAACCAGTCCGCAACCCGGGAACGGTACAATCGGCGCATGCCCGTGGCGTTGGCAGTCGACTCGCTCACCAAGCGCTACGGTTCGCGGCGCGTCGTGAAATCCCTCTCGTTCACGGCAACCGGCGGTGAGATCGTCACGGTTGCCGGTCCGAACGGCAGCGGCAAGAGCACGTTGCTGCGCATGATCGCCGGTCTGATCCGTCCCGGCTCCGGCTCGATTTCCCTGACGATCGACGAATGCGACTGCGGTGCGCCGGCCGATCGGCGGCGCGCGGTCGGTTTCGCTTCCCCGGATATCGCGTTCTACCCGGAGCTGACGGGCGCCGAGAATCTCGCTTTTTTCGCTGCGGTTCGCGGCATGGACTCCACCCGCGAGATCGCGGTTCTGCTCGAGCGGGTGGGGTTGGGCAAGCGTGGTGGCGACCCGGTCGGGGTTTACTCGTCGGGCATGCGCCAACGATTGCGTCTCGCGCTCGCGATGCAGCACGCGCCCCGTGTGGTGCTTCTGGACGAACCGGGGCTTGCGCTCGATGCGGGCGGGGTGGCCGTGCTGGGCGAACTGGTCGCCGAGCAGCGACGGCTTGGCAATTTGGTGGTGCTGGCCACCAACGATCCGGCAGAGGCCGCGTGGGGAGACCGGACCGTTGTCCTGGGCGAATGAGGTCGGGGCGGTGCTCGCCAAGGAGGCACGCACGGAATGGCGCACCCGAGTCGCCGTTGCGTCGTTGGGCTTGTTTGTCGCCTGCTCGCTTTCCCTCACCGGGCTCGCATTCGCCCGCCTGAGCCTGCGTCCCGCCGACCACGCCGAACTTGCCCCGCAGATCGCGTCCGCGTTGCTGTGGTTGATCGTCCTTTTCACCGCCGCCACCGGCCTCGGAAGAGCGTTTGTGGCGGAAGAGGAGCGTGGCACCGCGTTGACGTTGCGCCTGCACGCCCGTGCGACTGCGGTGTGGATGGGAAAATTTCTGTCGAACTGGATTCAGATCCTGATGCTGACCGGGCTGGCGGCCCCGGTGCTTTTCCAGATTGTCGCCGTCCAGGTCCGTCATCCGTTGCCCTTGGTGCTCGCCCTCGTGCTGGGTTGCGCGGGAGTCGCCGCGGTGTTCACGACAACCGGGGCACTGGTGGCCCAGAGCCGAGCCCGGGGCGGACTGCTCGCGGCGTTGTCGTTCCCGGTGCTTCTTCCCCAATTCGCGACCGGAGTCGATGCAACACTGCGCTCGATCGGCTGGCGCGCCACGGCCAGCGGTGATTTCTGGTCGACATCCGCCGGGGAGCTTGTCCAGCTCGCCTCGTTCGACACACTCGCCATCACCGCATCCCTGTTGCTGTTCGATTACGTCTGGAACGACTGAGCAATTCACCCCCGACAAACCTGTGTCGTCACCACGGAACTCCGGTGCATCAAGTTTGGCGGCTTCTGGTGCGTCGGTGATCGGTGGACGCCGGGGTATAGTGGAGGGTGCGATGGCGTTAATGGCTCGGGCCCTGCTGCTGGCCCTGTTCCTCCTTGAATTGGTCTACATATTCGCGGGTCTAAAGCCGGCGGAGGGTTTCCCCAACCCGGCGCTCGCACCGATCATCGCGCTCCATCTTCCCAATGCATTCGCCGCGGTGGTCGCCGCAGTCGCCGCCGGGTGGTACGGCATCCAGTACCTTCGTCGACGGGAACTGTTGCTCGATAGCCGGTCGACGGTGGCCGCCCAGCTTGCGGCGTTGTTCGCGCTGCTGACCACCACCACCGGCGCGGTGTTCGCCAAAGTGCAATGGGGTGCTTACTGGAACTGGGACCCCAAGCAGACCTGTGTTGCCGCGCTCTTGCTGGTCTACGCCGCGTATTTCCTGTTGCGGGCCAGCTTCGACGATCCTGAGAAGCGCGCGGCCATTTCTGCGGTCTATGTCGTTTTCGCGTCGGTGCTGACCCCCACGTTGGGCTATGTCATCCCGACCTATTTCGTGGACCAGTCCCTGCACCCGAAGAAGGCGTCTTTCGACCGGTCCTACAAAATGGCGATCTGGCCGACCACGTTCGGCTTGGTTGCGATGCTGTTTTGGATGCAGAAACTGGCGGTGCGGACCGAACGGATCCGCCTCCAACTGGAAGCTCGCGAGGAGTCGATCGGATGAACGCAACCCCGTTGCTGGTCGTGGCGTTGATGGTTTTCGGCGGCATGTTCGCCTATGTGATCGCGCTGGAGCGCAAGATCGCCGCCCTTGAAAAACGTCTCGGCGACCTTCCGGAGGAACTCCGATGAAAGTGAAGTGGGGCCCCGCGGCCGGTCTGGTGGCCATCGCCGGCGCGCTTGCCCTCGGCGGTACGGCATTCGTTCG
>CAZYBA010000141.1:3930-7911 GCA_964646105.1 uncultured Armatimonadia bacterium | reverse complement strand
GTTTCCATCGAGCCCGAAGCGCAGGACCAAGACCTCGCGCTCACGATCGTTGAGTTTGGCCAGGACTGCTTCGACCTGTTCCTTGCGAATCAGGTGGGTCGCGACATCTTCCGGAGCCGTGTGATCGCTGGAGCGCAGGAAATCGGACAACTGCGCGGAGTCGCGTTCGCCGACCGGGGATTCCAGGGAAAGTGGTTCGAGACAAACCCTGAGGATTTCCTCAACCCTGCCCGGCGCCATATCGACCGCTTCGGCGATTTCGTCGACACTGGGCTCGCGTGCCATGTCTTGGCGCAGGGTGTTTGCGGTACGCGATACTTTCTGTACCAGGTCGGCGACATAGACCGGGATGCGGATCGTGCGGCCTTGGCTGATGACTGCACGCGAGATTGCGCGCCGGATCCACCACGTTGCGTAGGTGGAGAATCGGAATCCGCGATCCGGATCGAACTTCTCGACCGCTCGGATAAGCCCAAGATTACCTTCTTGGATGAGGTCGGCGAGCGGGACACCGGGGACGTTGTAGCGCCGTGCGATCGAAATCACCAGCCGAAGGTTCGCCTCCGTCAGACGGTCTTTGGCGGCTTTGTCACCGCGCTGGATGCGTCGGGCCAGAGCAACCTCTTCGGCCGCGGTGAGAAGGCGGGTCGAGCGGTGCATCCACGGCGCAAGGTCAGGGTCCGACTCGGGAATGGATTCTTGTTCGGCACCCGGCTCGTCGACGTCCGACAGCACTTCCACGGACGGATCGTCGTCGTCGGACTCCACCCCGTGGCCGGGAACCATTTTGTGGGCCGAGGCCGGAGCTGGGAAGAACGGTGCGACTGCGCTAGACATGGAAACCTCCGCATCCTCTAACGGTGGGAAACGGCAATTCGTTCCCGAATCCGACCAACTTGGTCGGAAACAACTTGCGGAAGTGGAGCGTTGGCGTGGTCGAGTGTCCTGATGGGGCATGGGGACACGTGTATCGGTCAGCGGCCGAGAATGTCGGCCCAGTGCAGTGTGATGCCGTTTTCAACCAATAGCGCTTGGAAATCCCGGAGGTTGTTTTTGTCGTTTCGAATGGATGCGGGCGTGCGGATCCCCAGGGCGAGCGTGCGTGCCGCAAGTATTCCCGCCACTTCTCCGACCAACCATTCGGTGGGGTGCATGCGTGTGGATGCTGCGGCGAGTCGGGTTGCGCCGATGTTCTTGGCACCGGGAAGAATGTTGGATGCCCGGTCCGGGGTGAGAAAGGATCCCAGCGGGATGTGGTACGGGACGGCGGGTTGCAGGAGGGGAGGTTCGGATGCGGCGGGATGTATGTCGATGGCGTAGAGGGCGCAGCCGACGGAATCTTCGAAAACCGTACCCCAACGGGATTCGGCGGATTCGGGCAGCAGGTGATTTTCGGTCAGGGTGAATTGGCTTGCGAGGCGTCGAGATTCCCGCACATACGGGTGGAGGGCGATTCCGTCGGTTCCTACCCCGTCGATTTGTGCGCTGGTCATTATCTGCATTTCGGGCCAACCCTGTCCCGGTCCGTTGTCGCGGGGGCATTCGGTCTGCAGCCAGTGTGCAAACCCGAGCGCGAAGTCCCGTCCACGGTTGAGGATCCGCACTTGTTCCTCGAGCGGTTTGTCGATCGGACTTTCCGCGTGGAAATCGTTACCCCGCCAGTTGATGAGTGCGATGTCATTGATCGGGGACAGTTGTCCGTCGAAACTGGACGCGGCCACCAACCGGCGGTAGGTCCAGAATGGCAGGTAACGTCGTGTCTGGCCGTTGACGTTCCAATTGACCGGTTCGAGGACCTTGTAGGGAACTGAGAATGGTTCGGGGGTCTGGCCACGGTAAACGTAGTCGAGAGTGTATTCGCCGAAGGACTTGAACACTTCGTATTCGTCCGGCGGGGCGAGGACGGTCCTGGGGTGCGTTTCGGATGTCCACTGCATCAGGAAGCAGTAGGTGAAGCTTTGAACCCAATCGGGCCGGGCTTCGTCGGGAGCGTGGGGCTCGTCGAATTCAGAGCGGGCTTCTTGCCCGATGCGCAGGGGCATTCCGGCGAGTTTCATCAGCGATCCGTCCTCGGTGGCGTCGATCGCCATCTTGGCGGCGATACGCACCACCTTTCCGGAATCGAGATCGACGATATCCGCCCAGTTGAATCGACCGTTGCCGCTGTGGAGTCCGACCTGCCGTATCTGGTGGCGTGTGAGGACACCCTTCAGTTTGCCGTCCCGGCGGTACGGCTCGAGGCGGCGCAGCAATGAGTCCTCCCAGACTTTAGGCGGGGCGGAGACCCGGGACACCCAGCACTGTCCGATGTTGTTCGCGAAATTCGGCTTGGCTCCGGGCATGCGGGCGCACTGTTCCCGGACATCCTGGCGCAATGTCCGCCACGAACGAGTTCCCGGGCCGGGGCTTTTTTCGATGTGGGCGTTTTCGTCCGGAACTGGGACAAGTTGGCTGGTCAGTTGTCCGCCGATCATGCGCGTTGGTTCAACGATGATGACCGTTGCTCCGTTGCGCGCGGCTGCCTCGGCTGCGGCGACACCCCCGAGCCCGCCTCCGACCACCAGGACATCGCAGAACGTACTGGTGTCGGATGGGTTCTTGTCACACCGTACGATCGCGCGATTTTCGATGTCGAGGACGCGGTCGAGTTCAAAGGGAAAGGGGAGCGGGTTTTGCATCATGGTGGTCAGGCTCAGCAGCGTCGCCAGCATCATGGACGTACTCTACCGCAGGCGGTCGGTCCATTAATTAGGGGAACCAGAGGCGATCGTGGACGTTCCAACCATTAGATGACAGCAACGAGAATCCGGCGGTGTGCGTTTGGCGAGGTCCTGCTTCGCCGGCGCGTGGAGTTCAGCGCGGGGCACGCGTACTGGCTTGCCGGCCGTAGTGAAGCCGAGAATCGAGAATTGTTTGGTCGTTGGGCATCGCCATGGGGCCATGGTCACAATTACCGGGTCGAGGTTGGCGTCGCCGGAACCGTTGATTCGTCGACCGGGATGGTGGTGAACATTGTCCAGATCGATGCCGCGTTGAAGTGTGTCGTTCGCGAACTGGCGGACAAGCATTTGAATTACGAGGTTGATTGGTTCCGCGATGTCGTTCCGACGATGGAGAACATTGCGTCTGTCTTGGTCCGCGAGTTCAGGGCGCACTATCCGGCCGATGCCGGTGCATTGGTCTGGTTGCGATTGGATGAGTCGTCGACATTGTGGCTGGAATGGTTGGGAATGGAGGACGGCGAAATGTTGTTAACGCGTCGGTTTGATTTTGCAGCGGCGCATCGGCTTCATGCGCCGACGCTCGGGGCCGAGGGGAACCAGTCGGTCTTCGGCAAGTGCAACAATCCGCATGGACATGGTCACAATTATTTCGTCGAGGTGACGGTGTCGGGTAAGCCCGACCCGGTCTCGGGAATGTTGGTGGACTTGGCGGCTCTGGATGCGGTGTTGGGGCGCGAGGTGATGGACCGCTACGATCACAAGCACCTCAATCTGGACACCGATGATTTCCGCGACGTCAATCCCACCAGCGAGAACTTGACTTTGGCGATTTGGCGGCATCTGGAGCACGCGGTCCCGGCTCCGGCGCGTTTGTACCGTGTGGTGGTGGAGGAAACGGACCGCAACCGATTCGAGTATTACGGCGAGGAAGAAAACGAGATCGCATCTGCCAGTTAAGCGCCTGTCCAGCGCCTACGGTTATCGTCACAACCGCCTGGCACCCGCACTCGGGGAATAAAAACGAAAACTATGGAACCATTGACCAGCAAGAAGGCATATCTGCACCCTACGGTGCACGATCCGAACCCGGTGATCGACCGGACCTATGACGCGCGTTTTGTCGTCACCGACGCCTACCGGGAATCATTGCCCGACATGACCGAGGCGACTGTCGACGCGATTGCCGGGGCGAATGTCCCGATCCAGCATGTCGGCGTTTCCGGCTTCAAGTTGCCGTTGCGCATTGCGGCTTCCGATG
>CAZYBA010000141.1:0-3920 GCA_964646105.1 uncultured Armatimonadia bacterium | reverse complement strand
CCCTGAACACAGCAGCCGCATCAGTTGCGGCGAAGATTACGGGAACCGTTTCGCTCGATGCCAATCTCAAAGGCATCAACATGAGCCGCATCATTCGGACGTTTTACGATCACAAGGATGCGGTTTTCGGGGTCGATACCCTCTCCGAGATTCTCGAGGCGTACCGGCGTGACGTCGGTGCGTTGTCTGCTCGGCTGAAAGTCGAATTCTCGTTTCCGTTGCTGGTTTCCAGCCTTCGCTCGGGCATGGAGGGTTACCAGTACTATCGGGCTTCGTTCCGGGGTTCGATCGATCCGTCCGGCCGCGTCCGCCGCTACGTGGAACTGGATTTCGTTTACTCGTCGGCCTGCCCCTGTTCGGCCGAGTTGAGCGAGCATGCCCGTGATTTGCGTGGGGTGTATGCGATTCCTCATTCGCAGCGTTCCAAGGCTCGGGTCCGTGTCGAGGTTGCGCCGGGTTTCACCCTTGGTCCCGAGGATCTGGTACGCCATCTCCGTCGGGCGTTGCAGACCGAGACACAGGTCATGGTCAAGCGTGAGGATGAGCAGGCGTTTGCCGAGCTCAACGGTGCCCATGTGAAGTTTGTGGAGGATGCGGCGCGCTTGGTGTTTGCGGAACTGGATGGCGACGTTCGCATCCGCGACTTCGAGGGGGCGTTCGCGCATTTGGAATCGCTGCACAGCCACGACGCGGTTTCGGTGATCTGCAAGGGAGTGCCGTCGGGGTTCTCGGCGGACTTCGACGATTTCGCGACAATGGTCTGTTGATTCGATGCCACGCCATGTTTTGGTCACGGGAGGGACGCGGGGGATCGGGCTTTCGATTGCGAGGCGCCTTCGCGATTCAGGGTGGCAGGTTTCGGTTCTAGCGCGTTCGGAACCGGGATTGTTGGCTTGGGCGGAAGAGTCGGGTCCGGACCACCCCGGAATTTGCTGCGATGTGGCGGATTTCAAGGCGGTCGATCGTGTGGTGGCGGACTTGGTCGAACGCTGGGGTGGCGTGGACGCGTTGGTTTGTGCGGCGGGAGGGGGAGTATTCGGTCCGACCGACAGGTTGACTTCAGAGCAGTGGTGTTCCCAGCTGGATGTCAACTTGACCGGGACATTTCACGCGTGTCGGGCCGTGCTTCCCAGCATGTTGGAACGCGGTTCCGGGCATTTGTTGAATGTCTTGTCGGTGGCGTCGGTGCGGGCATTTCCGCAATCCGCCGGCTACGTTGCCTCGAAGTGGGGGGCTTACGGGTTGACGTTGGCGCTGGCGGAAGAATTTCGCGGCCGTGGGATTCGGGTGACGGCTCTGTTGCCTGGCTCGACCGACACGCCGTTTTGGGATTCCTTGGGGGGTGCACCATTTCCCAAGCAGGATATGTTGACACCCGAACAGGTCGCGGACGCGGCTGCGTGGGCATTGCAGTCGCCTGCGGGGGTCAGCGTGGACGAGATCCGCATTCTTCCGCCAAAGGGAATTCTTTAGCCTCGACCCCGCGGGGTGTTTGCTCGCGCCGCTGTTTCCACGCAGGGTGTTTCGTAACCATCGCGGGTGTGTCGTGTTCAGTCCGGGACAATCAACGCCTTGACCAGACGTCTCGCCTCGACGTCGCGCAGGGCCGTTTCGGCGTCCTGCAGTTTGTAGCGTTTCCCTACGGCTGATTCCCATGGGAATCGATCCTTGGTTCGGGCCAAGAAGTCGAGGGCGCGTTGGAAGTGGGCGAATTCGACGCCCCAGCATCCTTCGGTGCGGATGTGCTTGCGGTTGAGATGTGTGTGGGGGTTCAAGGCGAAGGCGCCGTTGTCGGTGTACTGGCCGACGACAATCACTTGTCCGCCGTTGCGGACCAGTTCAAACGCCAACCCGACAGCGTCGGGGTTTCCGCTGGCCTCGATGACGATATCGGGACCGTTGCCTCCGCAATTTGCGGCGAGTGCGTACGACGTGATCCCCGCGGGTGCGAAGGATTGATCGACACCGAGACGCAGGGCGGTTTGTCGCCGTTGTTCGACCGGATCGACGATGCCGACCCATTGTGAACCTTGTGCGAGGGCGAGTGCGGCGGCGGCGAGTCCGACGGGACCTGCTCCGAGGATGAGGACCCGGGATGCGATGGTGACATCGGCGCGCTCGATCGCATGGGTCGCGGTGGGGAGTCCGCATCCTGCGGCGATCCAGCGTTCGGCCGGGACCGACTTGGGCAGGGGCAGGATATGGGTGCCTGGCCGCAGGACAATACGTTCGCTCCAGCCCCCGTGTAGTCCGTCGTCGGCGCCGAGGGTGATGCCGTAGACGCGTCGGCTCGGGCATTTGGTGGGGGTTTTGTCGACGAGACAGGTGCGGCAGTGGTAGCAGGTGCCGTGCACGTCGAGAAATGTCACGGTGTCGCCGGTTGCTATCGGGTTGCCGTCAATGTCGGAGAGCGGCGCGGTGGTTGCGTGAACGGTTCCGACCGAGACATGTCCGGGAATGAGAGGGTAGGGAACCCCGGGGAGTTTTCCGTGCCAGAGGTGGACATCGGTTCCGCAGACTTCGGACGCTAGGGTCTTGAGGACGGTTTCGCCCGGCATGGGAGTCGGTTCGGGGTAGACGTGGATTTCGAGGGGGGCACCCGGTGCGGGGATGAGAGCGGCGCGCGGCATGGCGGCATTGTACGGTGGGGGGTGGGCGTGCCGTTGGAATTCGATTCGGGAGGCAGCGATGGAACTTACATCCGAGCAGGTTGGGTTTTTCCGTGAGCAGGGATGGCTGGCGGTACCGGAGTTCTGGTCCGAACAGGAAATCAGGGCGATGCGATTGGAGCTGCAGCGTTTGCAGGACGCTGGAAAGTTGCGCAATGTGGCGACCGATGGGGATGGTGTGACCGAGTCGGCGACGATGGCGAATCTGCAGCTTTGTCCGATGTGGCCGCACAGTCGGTTGTTTCAGGCGATGCCGTTCGTCCCGAAAGTGGCGGCCGCTGTTTCCGCGTTGATCGGCGATCCGGTGCTTTTGCACCTGGACCAGGTGTTTGTCAAGCCGGGTGGCCATGGGGTGGGAACCAACTGGCATCAGGACAACGCGTATTTTCAGATTCCCGATCCCCTTGCCGGGACGGCGTTGTGGACGGCGGTCCATGCCGCGACGGACGCCAATGGGGCGATGCGTGTCATCCCTCGTGCATTCCGGACGGCCTTGGAGCATGCCCGCGACCCGTTTTCCGATCATCACATCCGTTGTTGGCCGGACGAGTCGGAGTCGGTGTTGGTGGAATTGCCGGCCGGCGGGGCGTTGTTTTTCGCCTACGGAACTCCGCATTGCACGGGGGCCAATACAACGGAACGGGCGCGTGCCGGGGTGGCGCTGCACTTTCTGCGTGCGGACCAAACGGAGGCAGCTCTGGGAGGGTTCCAGGGGGATCGTCGTCCGGGTGTCACGGGGGCGGATGCGTGCGGGGGGGCGGAAGTCTACGGGAGTTCGTTGACCGGTGAATGGGAGCGTCTGGTGGACTCGGGCGGAGGTCTCGGCTCCTGATGGAACAGACGATTCCTTAACATTCGATTAAACCGAGTGGAGGGCAAGGCGGGGACACTGGGTGCGGAAGGAGACGAAGTCCCCATGGATCCGTCCGTTTGGCTGATAGTCGGCGTCTGCTTGTTGATCGCTCTGGGCTTTGAATTTGTAAACGGTTTCCACGACACGGCGAATGCGGTGGCGACTGTCATCTACACACGTTCGATGAAACCGACCGCGGCGGTGGTTTGGTCGGGCTTTTTCAACTTCCTTGGAGTGTTGATGGTGTTGGGTTCGGGTGCAGGGGTCGCGTTCAAGATCGTTGGACTGCTCCCCACGGACCTTTTGGTCGGTGCGACCGGTTCCAGCGGTGCCGCGATGATCCTTTCCATCTTGGTGGTGGCGGTCTTCTGGAATCTGGCGACTTGGTATGTCGGGCT
>CAZYBA010000140.1:0-8031 GCA_964646105.1 uncultured Armatimonadia bacterium | reverse complement strand
GGCGTCAATCAAAGCCGTGCACCTCGCGCCAGTGCTCCCAGAAAAACAATGTCCAGAGTTTCTCGCCGACTCGGCGTGGGCGGAACGATTCGGGGCTGGGGTCGTGCCCCGACTGCAGACTTTGTACAAACCCGATGTCGAATCGACCTTCACGACTCAACCTGCGTGGGCTGAGCAGCGCCCGGGCACGGCGGGCGCTGGCGTGGGAACCGCTCAGCCAATGCTGCGCCGGAGCTCCCATGCCGCGTTTGGGGCGATCCACCACTGCGTCGGGCAACATCCCGCGCGCAATTCGTTTCAAGATCGGCTTCTCGACTACCCCGTCCAAAAATGAAATTTCCGGCAATGAAAACGTCGCCTGAGCGAGCGCGCTGTCGAAGAACGGTGCGGCACAGCGCAGTCCGTGGCATCGGGCCAGGAATGCACAACGCGGCGCGATGTTCTGGAAACCTTTCAGCGCGATGTTGGCAGCCCGCAACCGATGCAACCACCCTGCCGTCGAATCCCGGGGGAAGGCCGGGCGAATCCAATCGGCCGGGACGACGCTCCGGACCTCGTCTCGGAAACCGCGTTTATACAACCGTTCGGTCAGGCCCAGGAAACGATGGTAGGTCCTCAGGTATTGTTCCAATTCGTCGTCGACCCCGTAGGCCTGTGCCGCCAACATGGGCTTGTTCGCCCAGCCTCCGAAGAGCTGGTCGCCCCCTTCACCGTTCATCAGCAATCCGACCTCGTCCTTGGCGACGTCCCCGAGCAACCACAATCCGGGCACCACTGCGTCCCCGTACGGCTCCGGCAAAGCCGCCGCAGCCGGGCCCAACGCCGATGCGACACGCTCCGGACCGGCGTCCACCACCCGACAAGGAATTCCGAGAAAGTCCGCCACCTGCTTGGCCCAACCCACTTCGACGTTCCAAGGTTCGCCGAAATCAAGCGTGAACGCCTTGACACGGGCTCCGGCACGGACGCACAACGCGGCGACCAACGCGCTGTCCAGGCCTCCCGAGAGGGCCACTCCGACCGTTTCCGTCGGGTCGGCGGGCAGGCGACGCGCAACCGATTCCTCGAGCAATCGCAGGATCTCGGAATCGTCGACCGTGTCCGAATCCGGCATCGCAAACGTCGGCAACGCATCGATCCGACGGCGCCCCCCGTAAATCGAAAGCGGCCAAGGGACATGGGACAGGCAGAGGTACCCGTGCAGGGCTTCGGCGCCGATGACGCGACGCGGTCCTTGAAACCAAAACGACCGGATCGGAAGCACCGTCATCGCGGTGTCCCACGCCGGATTCAGCCCGAAGCGCCGGTCGTCTTCGAGGACCAACTCAGGCGAACTATTCGAGGACAATCTTCTCGACGGAAACGTTTCCGCGCGCCCCGACCGGATTGACCGTATCCCCGAATTTAAGCACGAGTTCGCGTGCCGGCCCGGTGGGAGACCATGCGACATTGCGCCAATTCTCACCGCTCCGTTGCTGTTTGGTGGACCGGGTCAGATCGATGGTTTCAGTCTTCGATCCGGATTCGACCCGGAGATTGGCTGTTTTCCATCGAACATTGCCGTCTTCCAGATCGATCCTCAGGTTGGAAATCCCTTCGCCGGAGTAGGTCACGACGGCGCGACGGTAGTTTCCGGGACGCGCGATGGGCAGGGAGACATTGGCGAAATGGCGCCCGCGTTTCCCGGGAGACATCGAGCGGATGTCGATCTCGAGTTTTCCGTCCCGCACCGTGGCCGTGGCGGCTTCGGCGACATCGCTGCTTTGACGTACCGTGGCCCCGTCGAATGCGAGTGTCAACGGCTGCGACACGGTTGCGGCAGGTGCGGCGCTGATTTTGCGCGGTGCGGGACGCATGGTGAACCACATTCCGGCGACGGCAAACACGACGATTCCGATCGCAATCCCGCGGTTTCGTTTTCGGTTGCGTTCAATCTGCTCCAACCTGCGGGCATGCAGTTCGGCCGCCGCCTTTTCCAGGTACTCGGGTGCGACGCCCAGTTCTGCGGCGGCATCGGTCGCGGACCGATGCTCGCGCGCATGTTCCGTGTCCTTCCGCTGCATCTCGTCGGCAAGGCGGAAGAGTTCGGATTGTTCTTCGGCGGGGACGTCCTTTGATCTCAGCATGGCGATTTCATTTTACCCGTGGCAACGACAACAAAGGCCGGCGACTTCAGAGAAGACGCCGGCCCTGTCGTGCGTGCATTACCGCCCGTTTCGAGGCCGTAGGGTCAGGCGACCTTACCCCGGAAATACTCGATGGTCTTTGACAATCCATCCTCCAGTGTCACCTTCGGTTCCCATCCGAGGATATCCTTGGCCTTGGTGATATCGGGACGACGTTGCTTCGGATCGTCGGCGGTGGGGAGGGGCTGGTAGACGATCTCCGAGGACGATCCGGTAAGACGTTTGATCTCCTGGGCGAACTCGATCATGCTGCGTTCGGTCGGGTTGCCGATATTGATCGGCCCGGAGACATCAGCGCCGGTCAAAGACATGCGGAAAATGCCATCGATGAGATCGTCCACATAGCAGAACGATCGGGTTTGCAAACCCGTGCCGTACACAGTGATGGGCTCGCCGCGCAACGCCTGACCGATGAAGTTGGGGACCACCCGGCCGTCGTCGAGACGCATGTTCGGCCCGTAGGTATTGAAAATCCGAAACAACTTGGCGTCAACACCCCGGTAGCGACGATACGCCATGGTGATCGCCTCGCCGAAGCGCTTGGCTTCGTCGTAGACGCCGCGGGTGCCGATCGGATTCACATTGCCCCAGTATTCCTCGGGTTGCGGATGGACCAACGGGTCGCCGTAGACCTCGGAAGTCGACGCGAACAAGAACCGAGCTCCCTTTTCCTTCGCGACATCCAGGGCAATGTTGGTGCCTCGGCTGTTGACGGTCAAAATTTCCACCGGTTTGGTTGGGAAGTCAACCGGGGATGCTGGTGACGCCATATGGAAAACCACGTCGGCGCGACCATCGACAGACCACGGCTGACTGACATCCTGCTCGATCAGGCGAAAGCCGGGATCGCCCGCCAATGCCCGTACATTTTCGGGGGAACCGGTGATAAAGTTGTCCAACGCGACAACTTCGTATCCTTCTTGGAGAAGCCGACGACAGAGGTGGCTGCCCAGGAATCCCGCCCCTCCCGTAACCAGTGCACGAGGCATATTTCGTCCTTTCGTCAATCCCCCGAATATCGGGGAAGCCCTGTTGATCTTACCGGGTTGCCGAGGACACCGACAACGCAAAAGCCGTTGCGATTGTCCCCAAAGTGGATGACAAACCGTTGATAATTCTCCCTGTTGCAATTTCCGTACCGTTTGCGCAAGTTGAAACCGTCCGGCGCATTCCACCGGCGGCGACACCTCCGCGCATCGACGGCCAATTGGGGGATCCGGTCTGGGCGAATGCCCTGCGCGGCGACACTTTTGTGCGGTACGGTGGCGACGGACCGGTTCTTGAACGCACGGAAGTCTGGTTGGCCGCCGACAGCCGCAACCTCTACGTCGCCGTGCGCTGCCACGACACCCAACCGGGGCGCATCCGCGCCAGCGAAACCCAACGGGGAGGCAACCTCGCCGACGACGACCATGTGATGCTGCGCATCGACAGCCAAAACACCCATCGGGCCTTTTCGACGTTCTCCGTCAACGCGGTCGGTACCCAATCCGAGGCGGTGGAAGGCGGGACCGGCGGCAACTGGCGCTGGAGCGGCAACTGGCTGGCCAAGGTACGCCGGGATTCCGCGGGCTGGAACGCGGAAATCCAGATTCCATGGGGCATGCTCCGCTATCCGGTCGGTGCCCAGACGATCTCGCTCGCGGTCAGCCGACGCCTCGCACGGGAAACCAACCCGGTCGTCTGGCCCGCGATTCCGGTAGAAGGGCAGACCGACGCTACGGTTGCCCGCTTCCTTCCCGACTTCGCGATCCCGACCCTGCCGGCACAACGTCCGAAACCCGTCATCCTCCCGTTCGTCCTCAACACGCTCGAAAAGGGCCTGCGCACCCGCCAGGGAGTCGATGTCAAGGTCCCGCTCGACACCACACTCACCGGACTGCTCACCGTACGGCCCGACTTCCAGACGGTCGAAAACGATGTTGCACGCATCAATTTTTCGTACAACGAACTTCTCGTCCGCGACCAAAGGCCCTTCTTCGCAGAGGGAACCGAGTTCCTGCCGGAGAGCGACCTTCTCTACACGCGCCGGATCACGGATGTCGACGAAGGGGTCAAACTGGTCGGGCGCAGCGGCAACCGTACTGTCGGTTTCGTGGGCACAAACCACCACACCGGAGCCACGGACCGCTCCACCGCCGCACTGCGTCTCGAACAAGCCCTCTCGCCACTGGCGAAAGTCGGGTTTTCAACTGTCGCCGACGACCGCGAGTCCGCCGCACGCAACCAAACCGCGCGGGCTTACGGGGAGTGGGGAACCCCGCTTGGCAAGCAAACCCTTTCGATCGCAACCCACCGGACCCAATCGTGGAACGACGGTCGATCGGCAGGATCTGCGGCCGAAACCGCGGTCACACTGCGCAATGTTCCGGGGCGACCGTACTTCCGCTGGAAGACAACCGCGCTGGATTCCGATTTCACCAGCAACCTCGGACTGCTGATCGACCGGGACCGACGCAGCACCGAGGCCAAGATCGGCCAAGCATTCCGCTTCGACAGAGGGCCGATCGAACTCTACAATGTCGAAGCCACACGCTCCCAAGCACGGCGCCAAGACGGGTCGTTTTTCTACGACGGTTGGTTGTACACCGGTTACGTCCAAAACCGTCGCGGGTTCGGTCTGAACGTCGGACGCTTCGCACAGGATCGTCGCCAAGCCATCGGCGGCAGTACGTTCGACGACCGCATCGACCACGTGGCGCTGCTGTGGAACCGCAGGAATCTCTTCAATCCCGGCGGTATCGGCTACGATACGGGTCGGCAACAAGGGCAGTCGTACCGGTTTTTCGAAATCGAGCAGGGCGTTCTGGTGAGTGCGCCGCTGTCGTTGCGCATGTCTTACTCCCTCCAGACCCGCGGAGGTATCCAGATTCGCCAGACGATCGTGACCGGTACCTGGCGGATCGACGAAGGTCGGGCCGTTTCCGCTCGGCTGGTGAGTCAGAACGGTACCGGCAATGCGGGAAATGTCGGCCCACAGCGCGGCACCAACCTTTACATCGCCTACGGGCAACGCACGCGGGGAGGGACCGACCTGTTCGTCGTCCTCGGAGACCCGAATGCCGCCGACACGCGATCGCAACTGATCGTGAAGGTGGTTCGCCCGTACTGAGAATGCAGCTGTCGGAAGTCTACTGTTCGGAATATTCCCGATTCCGACAGTGACACGGCGCGGTTGGATTGCCCTGCAAGGCGGGGTGGAGCCGGGTGCTCACCGCCCGGCGGTGGGTTTACTCGGTCTCGTAACGGTATTCGATCGGAGCGTCGATGTCCGGGTGCAGGCTGGCGTGCACCGGACAGGTCCGTCCCACTTTCTCGAGGACCGGTCGCATCTCGTCCGGTACCCGCGCCGGAAGGGTCACCAGAACCGGTAGGCGACCGATGCGCCGCGGAGATGCGCTCATCTCTTTGGAGACCTCCGCGCGCATTCCGGTGAGATCCAATCCGTGGCGTTCCGCGAACATGCCGATGGTGGTGAGGATGCAGGACGCCAATGCGGCGCCGACCAAGTCGGTCGGCGAGAACGCCGAAGCGTCCCCGCCGATATCCTTCGGTGCGTCGGTCGGTACCCAGTGACCCTCCTGATGGGTGGCCACGCATTTCTTCGAGGCGTTGTAGGCTACCTGCATCCGAACCATTTCAGCTCTCCAGAGGCCAGGACAGATCCAACTGGCGCGCTGCGGTCGCCTCGTCGATCCGCCCCACCGGGGACGTATGCGGCGCATTGCGAACCGTTTCGGGATCCGTTTCGCATTCGGCGACAATGGCTTCCATGGCGGTAATGAACGTATCCATGGTTTCCATCGACTCGGTCTCGGTCGGCTCGATCATCAAGCACTCGGGAACAATCAGCGGGAAGTACATGGTGGGCGGATGGAAGCCGTAGTCGATGATGCGCTTTGCAACTTCCAAGGCCTTTATCCCGGTGCGCGCCTTCAGGTCTTTCAGCGAAAAGACCGCCTCGTGCATGCAGGTGCGATCGTACGCGACGTCAATGGTCTTGCCGAGGCGCACGCGAAGGTAGTTCGCATTCAGGACCGCATCCCGGCTGATGTCCGAGATGTGCTCACGTCCGTAATGGCGGATGTAGGCCCAGGCGCGAACGATTGCCAGGAACGCCCCGGCGTAGGGACCGACCTTGCCGATGGTCAGAGGACGCTTGTCTTCTCCGTGCAGCACGTAGGTTCCGTCTTCCTTGCGTACCGCCACCGGTACGGGAAGGAACGGTTCCAGGCAGGCGCGCACGCCGACCGGGCCGGAACCGGGTCCACCCCCGCCGTGGGGCACCGAGAACGTCTTGTGGAGGTTGACATGCATGACATCGAAGCCCATGTCGCCGGGACGGGCGGTACCCACCAACGCGTTCATGTTCGCGCCGTCGCAGTACATCAAACCCCCGGCGTCGTGAACCTGCTTGCAGATTTCGACAATGTCTTCCTCAAACAGCCCCACCGTATTCGGGTTGGTGAGCATCATGCCGGCAATGTGCGGGCCGTGTTCGGCGATCTTGGCGGCCAAGTCGGCCATATCCGTGAGGCCGCGTTCGTCCGTCTCGATCGGGACGGTCTTGTAGCCGCAGCGCGCAGCCGACGCGGGATTGGTTCCGTGGGCGGCAGTCGGCACCAGGACACGGTCCCGGGCCATGTCGCCGCGGTGGTTGTGGTACGCGCGGATCAGCATCAAGCCAAGCAGTTCCCCATGGGCGCCCGCCGCCGGCTGGACACTCACCGCGTCCATGCCGAGCACCGACTTGAGCATCTCCTGCATCTCGTAGACAACCGCAATCGCCCCTTGGGCGGTGTCCTGCGGCTGGAACGGGTGTACCCGGGCGAACCCCGGCATCACGACCGCCTGGTCGTTTACCTTCGGGTTGTACTTCATGGTGCACGAACCGAGGGGGTAGAACCCCTTGTCGACACAGTAGTTCTTCTGCGATATCCGCAGGAAGTGGCGCATGACATCGCCTTCGGTCAACTCCGGGAGGGGAAGCGATGTGCGCAACGGCACCCCCGGGAGTATCGTGGCGAGATCCTGCTCCGGAACATCGCAGGAGGGAAGCGCAACTCCGATGCGTCCCGGGCGGCTCTTCTGGAAAATCGTGGTTTCAGTCTGGCTCACTGGTTGGATCCAAATTCTGTTTCAAAGCGTGGCGAAACGCCGGGGTCAACCGGCGACAATCCGTACAAACCGGTCCATTTCGTCGCGGGTGCGTTGCTCGGTTGCGCACACGAGCATCGCATTCCCCATCTCGGGCAACGGCAGTCCGCCGATGATGCGCTCCGCCAACAACCGTCGGTTGATTTCGACGGGATCTCCGGGACAGCGGAAGACAAACTCCTTGAACGTCGGTCCGGTGTGGAGCGGGGCGCAGCCGGCCTCGGCCAACTTGGTTTTGAGGTAGTGGGCCTTCTGCACACACAAGTTGGCGACTTGGGCCAATCCCTGCTTGCCGACCACCGAGAGGTAGACCGTTGCGGCAAGCGCGAACAATGCCTGGTTGGTGCAGATATTGCTCGTTGCGGTATCGCGCCGGATGTCTTGCTCACGGGTGCGCAGGGTCATGGTGTAGGCGCGGTTGCCGTTTGTGTCGACCGTGCCCCCGACAATCCTTCCCGGAATGCGACGGACATGGTCCTTACGGCATGCGAAGATTCCCAGCAACGGGCCACCGAACGCCGGAAAGCAACCCAAGCCCTGACCTTCCGCCACCACGATGTCGGCCCCGGCGTCCCCCGGAGTCTCGAGCAATCCGAGGCTGATCGGGTCGACGCTGGCCACGAGCAGCGCACCCGCGGCATGGGCGGTGTCGGCGAGACCGCGCCGGACCTCGACAACCCCACGGAAA
>CAZYBA010000139.1:6625-8060 GCA_964646105.1 uncultured Armatimonadia bacterium | reverse complement strand
ATTCCGCGGGCAGCAGTCGTGTCAAGCCGTTGGGACGATGGCACTCGTCCGTGGGACGGGGTAAAATAGCGGGCTTTCCGGCGGTCGGCAATCGTCGGACTCGAAAGGATTTTTGGAAATGCAAGAAGGCATCCATCCCGACTACCGTGTTGTGACGGTCACCTGCGCCTGCGGGAACACGTTCTCCACCCGTTCCACGTCCGACAAGATCGCGGTTGAAATTTGCGCGTCCTGCCACCCGTTCTTCACCGGCAAGCAGAAGATTGTCGACACCGAAGGTCGTGTGGACAAGTTCCAGCAGCGATTCGGGGCGTTCATCAAGCGCAAGTAATCGTCCCGGGCGCTTTCACAGCCATGGGAAAACCAACTCTTTACGGGGGGCAAGCGGTCATCGAAGGTGTGATGATGCGCGGCCCCCTTCGCTTTGCGGTTGCGGTTCGTCGTTCGAACGGCGAAATCGCCCTCACCAACGAACCGGTCCCCCCGGTGCTGCGTCCCCGGTGGCAGAAACTACCGTTCCTGCGGGGAGCGTTCGCGCTGGTCGATTCCATGGCGTTGGGAACGCGGGCCCTGTTCTGGGCGGCCAAGGTGGTGGAGTCCGACACGGTCGGCTCGTCCGGCCCCGACAATTCCCGGAGCAAAGTGGTGGACATGGCCATCGGGGGCGCGATGTTCACCGGCCTTGCCTTCGCTATCTTCCTGTTCAAGATCCTTCCGCAGTTTGTCCTCGAGCCGCTGCGTGCCGGACGTCCGGTGTGGCAGGTCGGCCTTTTCGATGTGGTGGTGCGGATGGCGATCCTTTCCGGGTACATCCTTTCCGTTTCGCGCATGGCCCATGTGCGGCGGGTGTTCGAATACCACGGTGCCGAACACAAGGCGATCAATGCGCTGGAGGCAGGCGTTCCGCTCACGGTCGACAATGTCCACGCGGCATCGCGGCTGCACCCCCGCTGCGGGACTTCCTTCCTGGTGATCGTGGTTGTCTTGTCGGTCCTCGCAGTCTCGCCGTTCTACGGACAACCGTTGCCGGTCCGTATCGCCATCCAGCTGGGCTTCCTGTTCCCCGTCGCCGGTGTGGCGTTCGAGATACTGCGCCTCGCGGGCATTTACCGGAACAATCCGATCGCGGACGCCCTGTCGCGCCCCGGAATGTGGACCCAGTACCTGACCACCCGGGAACCAGACCGCGCGCAGTGCGCGGTCGCAATCGCCGCGCTGGAAGCAGTGATGCAGGCCGATGCGGCGAGAGATGCCGCTGCGGTATCGCCTGACGTGCAACCCGGCGCACCGCCGGTGTCGGATTCTTCCACGGCCTGAACTCCGGCGGACCGTTCTGCGCAAACCGGCAACCTTACTTTGACGTAATCGCGCGACGCCAATCACGCTTTGCAGGGCGGACGATTCGGCGTTGTCGTTGACGCAATGTCCGAACGTC
>CAZYBA010000139.1:4921-6615 GCA_964646105.1 uncultured Armatimonadia bacterium | reverse complement strand
CGATGCCACCGTCCGTCGGTGTCAGCAGCCCGGCTCGTATCCCATCAGCCCGCGTTCCTTGATCATCCGTGCCACAGCCTCGGGAACCATCCCCTCCCACTGGGGATCCTTGGCGGCGATCAGGCGCAGAACCTCGCGCGAGAAGATGTGCAGGTAATCGCGTTCGTAAAAGTCGAGGCCCTCGATGCAGCCGTTTTCGACGAGGTGCTCGTACAGGCTCTGCAAGTGCGGGGCCACCTTGAGTTTCGCCACCGTGGTCAATTGGCGTGTCGACTGGTCTAGGAGCGGGTAGACGTACAGGCGCAGCCGGTTTTTGAACAGGCGCCCGAACGACTCGAGGATGCCGCCTTCCAAGTCTTCGTAGTACTTTTCCTCGAAAAGTTCGCGCAGGCTGGGGATGCCCATGGTGAGCGCGATCGGACGTTTGGTGTAGCGTCGCAGGTAGGTCGCCAGACGGTGGAATTCGAAGTAGTCGGAGATCAGGACGGTGGCTCCGGTGGCGGCGATCATGTCGGCGCGGGCCAGGAAGTCGTCGTAGTCGATCTCCCCGGTGGCGAGCAGGTTGCGCATGGTGATCTCGAACAAAGTGACGACCCCCCGACCGTCGTCGTCGGGGTCGGCCGCGCACACGGTCTCGAACTGGCGCCTCGCGCATTCGATCATGTCCATGTTCACGTGGGTGACCGGCCGGAACGAACCCCGCTCCACCAGGATCGGGCGCTTGCGCAGGACTTCGGACGGTTGGAGCACTTCGCCGTCGGCGCGGAAAAGGGCGGCGTTGGAGAGTTCGAGCTGGACCAGTTTCAGGGCGACCAGGCGGTGGTCGATATCCGGGAACGCCGGTCCGGTGAACTTGATCATGTCCACTTCGATGCGATCGGAGGTGAGGCTGTCCAGCAGCGAGTTCAGGATCGCGTCGGGGTCGTCATGGTGGTACAGGGCGGCGTGGATGAGGTTGACACCGACAATGCCGAGTGCCTCCTGCTGGGCGACATTTCCCCGGTCGAGCATGCGCACATGCAGCACAATCTGGCTGGGTTCGGTTCGAGGGAATGTTTGGAAACGGATACCCATCCACCCATGGCAATCGGCGTTGCCCTGAAAACTCTGCGCCGCCACGGTGTCGGCGAACGCAAAGAACTCGGTCCGGTCGCCACGCTGCGGATCGAGACGTTCCTGCAGCAGGTCGAACTCGTGGTCAAGCATGGTCTGCAGGCGTTCGCGGGACACATAACGGGCACAGGGACCGTAGATGGCGTCGCTGACTGTCATGTCGTAGGCGGACATCGACTTGGCGATGGTTCCGGCGGCGCCTCCGGCTTGAAAGAACCAGCGCACCACCTCCTGCCCGGCACCGATTTCGGCAAAGGCCCCGTACTTGGAGTTGTCCAGATTGATCTGGAATGCTTTTTCGTGGGTGTCGGTCCGTCGGGATCCGGACAACGATCGTGGCTTCGGTTCGGGCATGGTTTCCAGCAACATACCGCGGCGGAGCGGCGGGGTGGTCTTGCCGGAGTGTACCCCGGTGTCGCCGGGGTCGGGCATCACCGGCCCGAAGGAACGTGTGGGCGCACTCGGGTTGGCCGGGATCGCCTCCCCTCGCGGAATCGTCGGTGGACCGCGCCCGGACCAGGCGAACGTCCCTGTTTCGGCACCAATCGCCCGAGAAGGCTCCACGATACAATGGCGCGCCA
>CAZYBA010000139.1:0-4911 GCA_964646105.1 uncultured Armatimonadia bacterium | reverse complement strand
GTTCGAGAAGCTCCGCGATGTCCTGCGCCGGTACGAGGAACTCACCGCCCAGATGATGGATCCGGCGGTGGCGACCGATCCGTACCGCTTCCGGGACGTCGCCAAGGAGCACACCAGCCTCACTCCGTTGGTGGAGGCATTCCGGGAATACGAGCGGGTTCGCACCGGAATCGCCGATGCCGAGGAGATGACCTCGGACCCGGAGATGAAGGATCTCGCACAGGCCGAGCTCGACGAACTCAAGCCCCGGCTTCCGCTGCTCGAGCAACAGCTCAAATTGATGCTTTTGCCGCGCGATCCTGCCGACGACAAGAACGTCATCATGGAGTTCCGCCCGGGTACGGGGGGCGACGAAGCAGCGCTCTTCTGCGGCGAACTCCTGCGTATGTACATGCGCTACGCCGAACGCCGTGGTTGGCGTTGCGAACTGATCGCCGCCCAGGAAACCGGAATCGGGGCGGTCAAGGACGCCCAGCTTTCCGTCATCGGGGACGGTGCGTACTCCCAACTGAAGTTCGAGGGTGGCGTCCACCGCGTACAGCGAGTTCCGGTTACGGAATCCGGCGGACGCATCCATACGTCGACCGCCACGGTGGCCGTAATGCCGGAAGTGGACGATGTGGAGGTGCACATCGACCCCAAGGACCTCAAGCTCGACTACTACCTCTCGGGTGGTGCGGGCGGCCAGAATGTCCAGAAGAACGAGACCGCGGTCCGCATCACCCACGTTCCCACCGGCATGGTCGTAGCCTGCCAGGACCAGCGCAGCCAGTTGCAGAACCGCGAGCAAGCGATGCGCGTCCTGCGCGCTCGCCTCTACGACATGGAGATGGAAAAGCAGCGGGCCAGTGTGACCGAAAACCGGCGCCTGCAGGTCGGATCCGGGGATCGTTCGGACAAGATCCGGACATACAACTTCCCGCAGGATCGTCTCACAGACCACCGCATCGGGCTGACGGTCCACGGGTTGAACACCATCATGGACGGTGACATCCAGGGCATTATCGACGCGTTGGTGACCACCGATCAGGCCGACCGTCTGGGCGAAGGCGCCGGCTGAGCCGTTTACGGCAGGCAACCGCGTTTTTCGCCGACCCGATTTCCGTCCCCCAGATCGCCGCGGTACTCGCCTGACGTCATCGGCGGGCGGGTTTGCTCACCATTCGCGCAATCGGATGGTCGTCAGACCCGGGCGTCCTTGGAGGATTGTCCTTGCTGGGCGGGATCGAGATAATCGACAGTCCCGTTGCGATCAACCCGGTAGCCACAGCGGTGGACGAGGGTCGACGGAGTCGCAAAATCGTCGCCTGTCGACCGAAGCCGCTCCCGCAATTGTTCGTCCAGGGCGTTTCGGACATGCCGCTGCGACGCATCACCGGCCCGGTTGCGCATTTGGAACGGGTCGTCGTGGTTGTCGTAGAGCAGCCAGTCGCCTTGGAGATCCCGGACAAAGGTGTGACGTCGGGTGCGGACCCCGCGGTACGCGCGTCCGCCATTGGCTGCCGCCCACTCCCCGAAGGGTGCGGGGCATAGGATGAGGGCCGCCCGGTCGCGGTCCGGCGGACGTTTGCCGTGGAGCACAGGCGCCAGATTGCGTCCCTCGGCCGAATCCGGAACATCCAGACCGGCGAGCCCAAGCAGGGTGGGCATGAGGTCGGGAGTTTCAACCGGGGCATCGAGTTGGCGGGCGCGCACCCCGGGAGCCCGTACCAGCAGCGGGACCCGGATCGATTCGTCCCATGGCTTTTGTTTTTTCCAAAGCCCGTGCGAGCCGAGCATTTCGCCATGGTCGGACGTGTAGACGAACACCGTGTTGTCCCATTGCCCGCTGTTCTTGAGGGCCTGGATCAGTCGTCCTGCACAGCGGTCGAGCGCGGCGATGTGGGCATAGTAGCCAGCGCCGTCACGGCGGTGCCGTTCCCGTTGGCTATCGGGAACATTGGGCCGTGGCGTGGGCGGGTGGGCGTCGTAGGCGGCGAGCAGATCGGGGGGGCAGTCCCGGTAGGGGTCGTGCGGCGGCCCCCAGGAGAGCACGGCGAGGAAGGGTTTGGCGTTATTGCGGCGGCCTTCGATCCAGCGCACCGCGTCGGCAGTCTGTGAATCGGCGTCGTAGCCGGGCCAGATCCGGGGGACGGTGTCGTTGTCGGCGTAGAACGCGGAGCGCAGGTAGTTGTGGGTGCACTCGAGGACGCGCCAGTGTTCGAATCCGCAGCGCCGATCGGGCGGGATCGGCGCGTCACGACCGGACCCGTCCACGTGCCATTTCCCTATCCACGCCGTGTCATAACCGGCGTTGGCAAAGCACTGCCCGAGTTTGGGACTGCGGTCGGAGAGACGCAGGTCGTTGAGGAAGAGCCCGTGGGTCAGGGGAAACTGACCGGTGAGCAGGCTGGCTCGCCACGGGGAGCAGACCGGCATGGTCGCGACGCAATGGGAACAGTCCACCGACTCTCGCGCGAGGGCGTCGAGATGGGGTGTCTGGACTTCCCTGTTGCCGGCGTAGCCGTGTTCGGACGCCCGCCATTGGTCCCCGAAGACGAGAACGACGTTGGGCTTGCGGGGCGGGGCGGGTTCGGTGACGGGGTTCATGGGAATCGTTTCTTCCCGGCACAGCCGGTTGCCCGATGATTGTAACGTTACCGGCGCGTCGGCGGGCATAGGAATGTGTGCGGAGCGCCTGGGATTCGGGCACAACGGCAGTTTCGGTGTTGCGCCGGTTTTCCGATTGGGTCGGAATGGGATAGAACATCGTCCATGGATCTTGGCTTGCAGGAGCAATTCAACCGACTCGAGGCGCAACGTCAGCGTGCGGTGTCCGCGGCGGCTGCGCTTCCGGAAACCGACCGCGTTTTGGCGACGCCGGGGAGTGCTTGGTCGCCGGCGCAGGTATTGACGCATTGCGTGATGGCGGAGCAGGAGTTTCTGCGGCGTATGGCTTCCACGGCCGAGTCGGGCACCGGCGGATTGACTCCCACCCGTTCGCCGTTCTTTGGGCTAGCCCTGCTTTTGATGCGTTTTCCGTTGGTTGCGGTCCCTGCGCCGGAATCCATGATCCCGGCCGCGGACGCATCGTTGGAATCGGCGGCTCGTGGATGGGAATTGGTCCGCAGCGACCTGCGCGGGTGGCTTGCGAGCGTGGACGATCCGTCACGGACAGTCCTGTGTGTCCACCCCATCTTCGGGGCGTTGTCTGCAAAACAGGTCTTGACGGTGATGGAGGCGCACGGTACCTACCATGCCAAGCGGGATGTCGCGCGATGGGAACGGCTTGCAGCGGGGAGTTGACAGGATCGAGAACTCCGCGGTCGACACGGACCGGGTGTTGCCGTCAACCGGAGCGGCCATTGGATTGCCGCACGTTCGTGGGCATTGTCAACCGGTGCCGTAGACCCATAGGTCGCGCAGCACCCCTTGGTGGCGCAGCTGGCGCGGAAGGACTGCCTCGCGGGTCATCCCCAAGGATTCGAGTACCGCGATTCGTTGCGCGTCCTTGGGATCGACCACCGACTGAATGCGCAGGTCCGGTTGAAAGAACGGCGCGATCAGGTCCCGCAGACTGTTATCCGGCACTTCCGGATAAGCCAGGAAGTCGAGAATGTGGACATCGTCCATCCAGCGCGGGTCGGGAACCCGTGTGGCGAGTGCGGTGACCGCCCCGAGCGGGTTTTCGATAACCACCGCCTGGGCGGCCGGATACCGTCGGTGGGAGCGGGCCATCCAAGCGCACCATGCGTTCTCGAGGAGTCCGCTGCCACGCAACCCGAGGGCGACCGAGCGCAGGCAGGATTCGCTCGGGGATGCTCCCAGGAGGGAGATCGAGGGCCAATGGCGCCAGTCTGCGGGAACCGCCACCGAAATTCCGGGGACGGTCAACGGATTGGAGAGGCGCGGATCTGGATTGTCCCAGCGCATGGTGCCGGGAGTCGCGCCGGGGATGTCCCGGAATCCGAGCGATGCGTAGAGTGCGGCGGCATGGCCGCCAGGCTGTGTCCCCAGGATGAGACTGTATCCACCCCGTGCCCGGAAATCGTCCAAATGACGGGTGAGCAGCTGTCGCGAGATCCCGCGCTGTCGGTGATCCGGGTGCGTGTAGACATGCCCGAGGATTCCGATTCCGGCCCGTTCGACCGTCATGACATTCGCCACCGCCACATCGTCGATGACCCCAATGCTGAACCGGGTTGCCAGCCCTTCGCATTTGTCCTTGAAGCACTGGTCGATATGCCAGTCGTAGGGACGTGGCTTGTGGGCGAGGAGTGCACGGACGGACGCTTCCCAGCGGGTGTCAGGGGGCTCGATCTGGAAGATGCGCAGCGCCGTGCCGTCCGCGAGTCGGATTTCAGCGAGTTGGGTTTCCAAAGGCGGTATCTCTCGTTTGAATTCGTGGCTGTTCCGCGATCACGGTACCGACCGGCCGGATTGCCCGCGCAATCCGGCCGGCGAGTCGCCGTTTGCTTAGAAGCGGACGTTACGGATGATCTCGAGCGGCTGTCCCTTGCCGAACGCAACGTCGAAGCCGAACAGCCCCGCGCCGTAGGTGACTCCGCGACTGGACGAGTAACCGCTGCGCAGGAAGACAGGCCCGATGCGTTGCTCGACCCCGGCGCGCAGATCCGGCGAGCCCAGCGCGTCCACCAGGTCACCTGCGATCACCAATCCGCCACGCCGTGCCGCCAAGCCGACAGTCACCGACTGACGCAGCGGATCGAACGTGCCGGTGCCGCCCGGATTGGGGAACGAAAGCTTTGGCTTGACGATGTTGTTGAGGACAACCCCCCCCGAGTATTCGATTCCCTCGATCTGGGTAACGGCCAGCACACCAAGGTCGCCGCCGATACCGGTTTGTTCCACGGTATCGGATCCGCCCAGTTCCGTACCCGGACTCGCGACCAATCCCGAGGTCAACGTCGG
>CAZYBA010000138.1:5979-8077 GCA_964646105.1 uncultured Armatimonadia bacterium | reverse complement strand
AGAAGCCGGGGTGGTGAACGACTCCGATTGGGCCGCGGCCGAGTTGCTGGTGCGCTTGGCGAAACGGTCGGGGCTGTTGACATCCGACCCTTCCGAGGCGGTTTGGCAGGGGATGGTACTGGCGCTCGGGGCGACGCGATCCCAGAACTCCTGCGTGGATCTGGCCGCCCCATGGGCCCCCGACCACGAAACCGAAGCCGCGGCGGCTGTCGTGTTTCCGGACAGTGCCGACTGGTGTGCCGAGTTGCTGGCGTGTCCGGCGTTGGTTGCGACGCCGGAAACGGCAGGGTCGATTCCGCGGGCGCCGTTTGTTCTGGACGGCCACCGCCTTTACGCGAACCGGACCTGGGATCAGGAATGCTCGGTGGCGTTGGGGTTGAAGGGCCGCGCCGCCGACCGGCTCACGGTTGTCGTGGGTGGACCGGGAACCGGCAAGACCACCCGTGTCGCTCAGGAGTTGGTCAAGCGGTTCGGGGAAGCGTCCGGAAACCCACCCCGTGTCGCGCTCGCCGCGCCCACCGGCAAGGCGGCCAAGCGCATGGACGAGGCGATGCACAAGGCCTTGGAAAAGGTGAACGCCCCGCAGAAGTTGCGCGATGCCGTCGGGGCGGCTCCGAAGCAAACCATCCATCGTCTGCTCGGTTATCGTCCCGGCGGCGACTCGCGGCGGTGGACGTTTAACGCCGGAAATCCGTTGCCGGTCGACCTTGTCATTGTGGATGAGGCGTCGATGTTGTCGTTGACATTGGTGCACCGGTTGCTGGACGCGCTCCCGGCGGGCGCGGAGCTGCACTTGGTGGGCGATCCGGACCAGCTGGCGAGCGTGGATGCCGGGACGGTGTTGGCGGACTTGGTGAATGGGGCGCAGGAGGAAGGCGCCCCGCTCCATGCGGCACTGGTGTGGCAGACCAAGCAGTGGCGTTTCCGGTCGGACTCGCGCATCGCGCTGGTGGCCGACGCGATCCGGCGCGGGGATGCCGATGCCGCGGTGGCGGCGTTGTCCGGCAAGGACGACGAGCTCGAGTGGATCGACCCGTCCCGCGATCCAAACGGGGTGAACCGGGTTGTGGAACGTGTTTCCGGCCATGCGGCGGGTATTCGCGACGCGGCGTCGGCGGGCGATTTCGCCCGGGCGGTGGATGCGCGTGGGGAGCTCTTGGTGTTGTGCGCGCATCGCAACGGCCGCGACAGTGTGGCGTGGTGGAACCAACAGGTCGAACGTCGGCTCGGGGTTTCCGCCGGGGCAACTTGGTACCCCGGGCGTCCGGTGATGGTGGTTGCCAACGATCCGGCGACCGGGTTGTTCAACGGCGATGTGGGGATTGTGTGCCAGACGCAGACCGGGGGGGCGTTGGCTGTCTTCGACCGTGACGACCCGGCGATGCGTTTCCCGGTCACCCGTCTTCCCGACATCGAGACCGTCCACGCCCTCACCATCCACAAGTCGCAGGGATCGGAGGTGGACCATGCGGTGGTGGTTCTGCCGAGCCGTGGATCGAAGATTCTGACGCGCGAGCTGTTGTACACCGGGGTTACCCGAGCCCGGAAGCAGTTGACCGTGGTGGCCACCGAGGACGCGGTTCGTCGCTCGGTGCAGACCCCGATCCGCCGCGCAACCGGCCTGGTGGACCGCCTGCGCTGACCGAACGACACGGGGGGCGCCGCCTTTCGCTGGCAGGCATGCGAACCGAGAAGGTCCCGGCGCCGCACCCGAGGCAACGGGGACGATTGCAAAAAGTCGGGATACTCCGTTTCCGGAACTGTTCTTTCACGCAGAGTGAAATTCAACGTCACCCGACCCTGTGCATGCGGGTGGTGCGTTCGCGCAGGCTGGAGTGCGTCAGGTCATCCGGGCCGGGGCGGCTGCCGGAGAAGGGATGAAAACGATGGCGAAGCGGGTGTTGTGTACCGCGGACTTGCATATTGGTCGGGAATCGTCCGGATTCCCCGGTTGCGATGCGCTCGGCGCGTGGAAACGTCTTGTCGAGCAGGCGATTGCGGCGTCGGCGGACGCGGTCCTGGTGGCGGGGGATTTTTTCGACAGTGACGCGGCGCAGTACGCCAACCGAACGCCGGTCGTGCGGACATTGGAACGGTT
>CAZYBA010000138.1:5419-5969 GCA_964646105.1 uncultured Armatimonadia bacterium | reverse complement strand
GACAGCCATGCGCTCCGCGTGTTTTCGCGCCACACCCAAGGGCTATTGACCGTCCTCGATGTCGACAACACCCCGGCCACGGTCGAACTGCACGGTTTCCGGGTGTCCGGCGTGTCGTTCCAACGCCCCGACGATCGCCGTTTGCTGGACCGCTTTCCCGAGCCAACGTCCGGGTTGCCGGTGATCGGCCTGTTGCACGGTGACATCGACGGACAGGATCCTCGTTACAACCCGTTCTCCGCCGCGGATCTGGTCGGGCGCGGTGTGGACGCATGGGTGCTGGGACATATCCACGCACGTCGGGTTTTCACCCAAGTCAACGCGTCGTATCCCGGTTCCCCGCAGGCGCTCGATCCGGGCGAGACCGGCCTGCACGGTTTCCACTGGCTCGAAATCGACGACACGGGGCGCGTCTCGGAGCCGGAGTTCGCAATCCTCTCGGATGTCCGTTACGAAACCCTGACGGTCGCGCTGGAGACTGGGGAGATTGTCGACGATGCGGTGGCGCGGGTCCAGCGCCCCGTCTTCGGTCAGTGCGCCCAGTACTACA
>CAZYBA010000138.1:0-5409 GCA_964646105.1 uncultured Armatimonadia bacterium | reverse complement strand
CGGGGAGACCATTGACGATGCGGTGTCGCGGGCGGCATCCGCGTTCGACGATTTTTCCGGCAAACTCGGACTGCGCCTGCACTTGCGCTGGCGGCATTGCGCCCCTTCGATTCCCGAGGGCGACATCGAGTGGAATCGGGGAACGTTCCGTGTGGTGTCGTCCGCTCCAGTGTTGGAGTTTGATTTAACGGAGATGGCACGGCTGAGCGATGCCCGTGGACAGGCGGCGCGCTTGTTGCTGGGACTCGACGGCCAGGGCGAACCCGACTGGTGTCGGCGCGCCGAAGGGTTGGTGCAGCGATTGGAGGAGCAAATGACCGGATTACGTCGCAACCTGAGGGTCGGAGCGGACGAACGGTTCCGGTTGCTGCTGCAGCCTGACGAATCGGCGGCCCGGGAAGCGGTCCGCGGGTCGTTGCTCGCCGTGGTGAATGCGGAGGAGGCTTGAGACCATGTCCGTGATCTTGCGTTCCATCCATGTCATCAACCTGTTCGGTCGGTCGTACGAACTGCGCCTCGAGAATCTCGGGGACGGCCTCAACGCGGTGTATGCCGAGAACGGAGTCGGCAAGAGTACGGTCGCCACCGCGGTGTCGGCGTTGTTGCACCCGCGCGATCTCCATCGCGCGACCCGTGTCCATGCCGAGTTCGAATCCGACGGACAGTCGGTGTCGGTCATCCTGAACGGAAACAGTGTCGAACCGACTGTCTTCCGCAGTGCACGTCCCGATCTGTGCCGCCTCGGGATTTCCGACATCCTGAGAGCCCAGGACCCGGATTCGCAGGTCCTCGTGACCGCGCTCTCGGGCGGGGTCGACCTGGCGACTGTCATTCCGGTCACCCGTCCACAGGCCCCGGTTCTGGCGTCCCTGGAACAACGTTTTGCCGATCGGGAACGACAGGCGCGGACGGTTTCCGATGCGGAGGCCAGTTTGGGCAGCCTTCGGGAGCGTTCGCGGGCGCTCGATCGGGACGCCAAGGACTTCGAGGCGGCAAAAAGCTGGCTGGCTGCGATGGCGCTTGACGATCAGGCGATGCAGAGCGAATCGACAGCCAGTGCCCTTGCGGTGGAATGGCCGGGGATTGACCGTCAAGCAGCGGATGCACTCGAGCGGGCCGGTGCGCTCGAAACGCAGTGGCGAAACGTCGCCCAGCGTCTGCGTGACTCCCGAAACGAGTTGGCTGCCCTGTGCCCGGTTCCAGCGGAAGGATCCCTGCGGGAAACCGATCGATTGGAATCGGCGCGATTGCGGGTGACATTGGGGGGCTTCGAGACAAGCCTGCAGTCAGGCGAGCGCACGCTGGCGTTGCGCCGTGACGCGTTGACGACCGCGGGTCAGCAGGTCGTTGCGGCCGGTGGTGATGTCGAACAGGTGCCGCACGGGGGCGTCTCCGGCGATTCAATCGCAACTGCGGAGCAGCACGACCGCCTGGTCGAGGAGGCCAGGCAGCAGGTTGCCAGTGCCAAGGTGCTCCTCGAGCAAACTCTGGAAACGGAAGCCACTGTGGCGCGGGGGATTCGCCTCACCGGTTTGCTGCCGGAGGACGTTCTCGAGAATCTGCTGACCGCCCCGGGGATTCCTGCGGTCGCGGACGAAGCCCGCAAGGCCCGGGTGGAACGTCAGGAGCGCGAACGGATTGCAGACGCGTTGGCGGCGGAGGCAGGAGCGCTTGCGAAGCCGGCCGAATCCACCCTGCGGACGTTGGTGGACTGGCTCGCGGCGGTTCCGGAACAAAGCACGTCGGGGGCGGGTGGCAACGGTCTCCTGAGATGGGGCCTGTTGGCCATCGCCTTGATCGGAGGCTTGGTGGCCGGCATTTTGGCGAGCCCTTGGATCGGGTTCGCCCTGGCCGCATCGGTTTCGGTGGCTTTGGGTTTCATCCGATCCGGCGCGAAGATCGCGGACGACCCGAGGCCCGCGATTCAGTCACGTCTGGCCGCAGAGCAGCACCCCGCGACTTGGGATGCAAATTCGGTGACGGCACGGATCGAGGAATTGCTGCGTGCCAAGGCTACGGTCGAAATCAAGTCCGAATGGAGCACCCAGTTGCGCCGGCAAGCTCAGGCGGTGGACGTTTCGTCGGAGCAGACGCTGGCCGAGCGTTGGCGCCAATTCAAGGACGCGACGGGTCTCGATGCCCCGCAGGATCCCTACCGGTTCGGCGATCTCCTCCGGCGGATTGCCCGTTGGGACGATGCGGTTCATGCCCGGATGGCCGCCGAGGGCCGTTGCACATCGGCGCAGCAGGCGTATGAACGTGTTTTGGAGGACCGAAGCCGCTGGCTTGGCTCCCGGCCGGGAGGGACTTGGTCCACCGGAGCGGGTTTCATCGGCTGGGTCTCGGCGTGCCAGGCGTATGCAAATGCGTTTCAGGAACTGCAGCGCGCGCAGTCCGACCACGATGCGGTGATCCGCGAAAAACAGAGCGCCGAGAAACGTGCCGCCGAGTTGGTATCGGGTTACGGGTTCCCGGTTTCCGGGGCGTGGGTGGATGTGCTGGACCTGTTTCCCAGATGGTTCACGGTATCGGCGACGTTGGCGAATGCCGAGGCCGAGCACCGGGAAATCGAAAAGGCGCTGGTGTCGTTCCTCGACGATTCGGGGGTTCCCGGCGACTCCGAACTCGGGGAACGTCTCGCCCTGCTGGGGCGTCGCGAGCAGGATGCTGTTCGCTACCGGACTGCCGTTGATGTCGCGGCCCAGTACCGCAGCCAAGCCCGTGCGTTGCGGCACGCATCGGACAACACCATGCCACAACGTCATGGATTGGACAGCGGTTCGGACCGGTTGGCGTGGGAAGCGGTTCGGGACCGGCTGGCACGGGCGAACGACGAGAGAGGCGAGGTCCAGCTCGAAATCGGACGGATCCTGGAGTCGATTCGGCACTTGCAAGTGGCGGAGAACTGGTCCGAATTGGAGCGCGACGCGTCCACGCAACTGCGATCCGCCTCCGGCTGGGTCGACCGCAAACGTCAGTCTCTTGCCAATCAGTTGGTCCGGAGCGCGATCGAGGACGCGGTGGAGGGGGAAAACATTCCTCAGGTGGTGGAGCGCGCCCGCAATTGGGTGCAGCGTTTCACCGGAGGACGTTACGACCGGATCGGCGTGGAGCGGGAGGACCTGGGCAATGGTCAGCTGCGTCGGCATCTTGTGGTACGGGACACGCTCGACAACAGTCTGGAAAAGCGGCTCGATCAACTGTCCACCGGCACACGCGCCCATTTGGCGTTCGCAGTTCGGCTGGCGGTGCTCGAGGACTACGAAAACGATGGGCCCCGATTGCCGTTGCTGGTGGACGAAATGCTGGCGACATCGGGTCACGAAGCGCGGGAAAACATCGCGTCCGCCCTGCACGACATCGCACGGGAGCGCCAGGTGGTGTACTTCACGAACAGTGCCGCCGACCTGCGCCTTTTGGGGGACCGGGCCGGGGAAACGGTAAATGGCGAACGTCCGCCGGTTCGGGAGTTTGTGCTGAACGGTTCGCCGGAGCCGGTGCTCGCGGTGGCGGACGCGCAGCCGCCGGTTTCGGTGGTTCCGGAACCCGATGGATTGCCGCTGTGGCAACCGGTATCCCAGTGGACACCCGCGTGGCGAGACCGGTTTTTCGGACCGGGCTGGGACAAGGATGCGGTCGAAGCCGAGCATTTGACGCGCGCGGCGGACGCGGTTCGATCGCAGTTAGCGCAGGTGATCCGTCGTCTGGAGTGGTCGGACCTGATGGGAGGCAATCTGGTGACACCGGCGATGGAAGCGCGGATCCGCGAACACTACGACACGACCGGTGGCGATCCACGTCAGTTCTTGAAGACAGTGGGCGCGGTGCAGGGCATCGGAGCGACCGCGCGGCAACGATACGCCGATTGGTTGACGTCCAACGGGTACCTCGAGCCAATTCCGCCCGATACCGAGTTGGTGCGCATCGCGGCGGACGCGTTGGCTGCCATGGACGGGCAGACAACGGTTTTGGCGTCGGGTGTGGTCGCGCTCTTCAAGCCGTTCCTGACTTCGGAATCCACCGCATAGGGAAGCTGTTCGGTCATGAAAACGGTGCCGTCAACCGGGCGGAAACTGGAGGGGCGCAGGAATCGAATCCTGCGCCCCTCGGTTTCTCTCGGTTGACGCTACTTGGTTACCGCAAAAACGCCTCGGGCAGGCCGGCGTCCACCGGCACCACGTGCCCGGTGGTGAGGCCGAGGCGCGGGGACACCAGCAGGTAAACCGCCTCGGTGACCTCCGCCGGGGTCACCGGCTTCTTCAGCAGCGTCCGCTGCGCGTAGAACGTCGACAACCGCTCCCGCAGGGTTTCGTCCGATTCGTCGGATGAGTGGGGCAGGTTGTACTTGTCCAGCGACGATTCCACGCGGTGGCGCGGGAACATCAACGATCCGGAAACGACGCTCGCCGGCGCCACGGCGTTGACTCGGATTGACGGCGCGAACGTCATCGCCATCTCGCGCACCATGTGGTTCACCGCGGTCTTGCCGGTGTCGTAGGCGATTCCGCCCTTCTTGGGCACGATGGCGTTCGCCGACGAAATCAGCACCAGGCTGCCTCCGATGCCCTGCCGCTCGAGAAAACGTCCCCCCTCGTGCGCCGCGATGAAGTTGCCGGTCACATTTACCTCGAATGTCTTGCGGAACAGGTCGTCGGTGATGTCGCCGTTGTCGTCCGGGGGGAAGAAGATGGCGGCGGTCACCACCACGGTGTCGACCCCTCCGTAGCGCAATGCGGCGGATTCGTAGGCGTCGCGCACCGCGGCGCGGTCGGTGATGTCGGCCGCCACCGAGACCGCGCAGTCCCGGCCGAACTCGGCCCGCAGGGCTGCGGCGCTGTCCTCCGCGATGGCGGGATCCCGGTCGGCGCAAACCGCCACGGCCCCTTCCTGAATCAGGCGTCGTGCGATCGAGCGCCCGATCCCCGGACCCGACCCGAACACAATCGCCACCGAACGCGCCATCTCCTTTTCCGGGGGCATGCGACGGATCTTGGCTTCCTCGAGCGCCCAGTACTCGATCTTGAACGCTTCCTTGGGCGGCAGGCTGACATAGTTGTCGCAGATCAATTCGGCAGGAATATCGGTTGCCACCGGGGCGGCGCCGGCCATCGCGGTCGCCCCTTCCATCACATGGATTGCGTTCACGTAGAATTCGCCGGTGATGCGTGCCTCCGCGGCATTGCGCCCGAACGACAGCATGCCGACTCCCGGCACCAGCACGACCGACGGCTCGGCACCGCGGCGGGCGGGGGAGTCTGGCAAGCGGTGGGCGTCGTAGTAGGCCTTGTAGTCGTCCGCGTAGGCGGGCAGGGCGGCCAGCGCGGCGGCGACCAGATCGGCGGCATTCCCGGGCGCACTGTCCCATTCCACAACCAGCGGCTTGACCTCGGTGGGCAGGAAGTGGTCGGG
>CAZYBA010000137.1:3364-8143 GCA_964646105.1 uncultured Armatimonadia bacterium | reverse complement strand
GCGCGAGCAGTTTCCGGGATGGCATCGGGCGGTGGAGTACATTCCCCGCGCGGAACGCATTGCAGCGACGACGTTGCGCGACGTGCTGGACGCGTTCCGGAACGCTGCATGGAATCGAGTCCATGTGACGGGCGGAGGCAATTACTACCAACACCTCCCGGGCTTCCGGCCCTCGCCCGCGGCCGCCGGCAATCCACTCGGACCGGATCCCCATGTCGGGGAACTTCACCGGTTCCGCGCGGAACATGTTTTTGTGGGACGGCACAACGAAAACGATGTCCGTGCGGGATTCGCCGTCGTTGACTTTCCGGAGGCGGTGCGCCCGCGCGACGATGAAGCGGTGGTGGATGCTGCGGATGCCCTCGACGCGTGGTGCCGTGAAAATGGAGTCCGTCATCTGATCTACAGTGGGTTTGCGCTCAATTGGTGCCTGCTGATGTCCCCGGGCGGGATGATCGACATGAGCCGGCGGGGTTATGTCTGCTCCGCAGTCCGTGACGCCACAACGTCGGTGGAAAACAAGGAGTCCGCCCGCATCGAGTCGCACCACGAGGAAGCGCTGTGGCGGGTCGCGTTGGCGTTCGGATTTGTTTTTGAAACCTCCGATCTCCTAAGCGCCGCCCGGTCGGTCAAGGGATGAGACCGGTTTCCAGTGAGCCCGGTTTTCGCCCACGGGCGCGGGTACTGCTGTTGTTGCTGCTCCTCGAGGCAGTCCTACATGCCTGGGTGGCGGACAGCGAAATCCAGCGCAATGTCTACCTGATCTGCTACGCCCTCATGGCGCCAACGGCGCTCTTGTTGGTCGCGGGTCCACTTCTGTGCCGTCTGCTCCGACTTACGCGTTCCGAACTGCTCTTTGTCTACGCGGTTTTGACCGCGACCCTGCCCATCGCGGGTTTCGGGGCCGTCCGTTTCCTGATTCCTGGCATGGGCTGGGTTCCCCATGCGTCCGCGTCCGATTCCGATGTCGCCAAGTTGACCGACGCGTGGAAGGCGCTGCCGGTGCTGCAGGACCCGACCGCGATCGGGAACCTGTACCGATCCGGTCAGGTCGATTGGATGGCTTGGAAGTTTCCGATCGGATTTTGGTCGGCCTACCTGCTGATGCTGGCCGGGGCTGGACTGGCCATCGGTTGGCTGGTTCGCCGATCGTGGATCGAGCAGGAACGTTTGTCGTTTCCGGTGGCGCAGATCGCGATCGAGTGGACTGCGACCGGAGTACCGGCTTGGCGTCGTCCCGGATTCTGGGTCGGCGCGTCGATACCGGTTATCTTGCAATCGCTGCTGGCCGTCCACGAATGGGCACCGTCGGTTCCGGCGGTGGCGCTCAAGGCATGGAACGCCAAGGAGTTGTTGTTCCCGACTCCGCCGTGGAGTGCCATCCCGGATTTCCAGATTGGCTTTTATCCGATGGCAATCGGCCTCGGCTATTTCATGCCGGGACCGGTGGCATTCAGTTGCTGCTTTTTTTGGCTCGCCACCCGACTTGCCCATGTGGTTGGGTTTTCGCTCGGAATCGCCCCGATGGGCGGAGGTCCGGAAGCGCGCTTCCCGTACGTTTTCGAGCAGGGCGCCGGGGCATGGATCGGGATGGCGGGCATGACCTTGATCGCGTTGCGACGTGCTGCCCCTGCTCGTACGGCCACCGATGTCCGTGCAGACCGCCGTGCGGCCGGGATTGCGCTCGCCTGTCTCGGCGGGGCGGCGTGGATGATGCACTCGGCGGGTGTGCCGCTGGCAATGGCCCTCGTCGCGGTGCTGGTTGCGGCGGCCTACATCATCACGGCGGCGCGCGTGCGGGCGGAGGCGGGCGCGATCTGGACGTTCGCCCCATTGAATTGGTCTCCGGGACGGGTCGCCTTGGAATTGTTCCGCACCGCCCCGATTTCGGCACCGACGATCGCCGGAACGGCGTTGTTCGACTTGGTCCATGTGGATGTTCGGGGACAAGCCCTTCCCTACCTGATGGAGGGGATGCAAATCGCGAAGGAATCGCGTTTCACCCCTCGTGCACTCATCCTATGGAGCGGCATCTTCACGGCAGTTGCCTTGGTATTGGCCTGGTTTTTCCAGATTGTGGCCACCCATGATGTCGGGGCGGCCGGCGCCGGGGCCAATCCGTACGGTTTGGCCAAGGTGCGGATCAGTTTCCGGGAAGCGTTGGGAGCCGCGGGCAGACCAGCGGTTCCGGATGCCGCGGGGCTCGGCGCGGCGGCGTTCGGCGGACTGTTCACCGCCCTGTTGTCCGTGCTGCGCGCGCGTTGGATGGGATTTCCGTTCCACCCGATCGGTTACGTCCTGGGACTGACCCTGACCATGAACGCGTTCTTTGTTCCGATTTTGATCGCGTTGATTGTCCGGGTGGTGGTGCTGCGTTACGGCGGCGGCGAAACGTACCGGCGCAGTGTGGCGTTCTTTGTCGGCCTGACTCTGGGCGACATCGGAATCCAAACCATTTGGGCGTTGATCGGACGATGGCTGGACCTCCCTGTGTACCCGTTTCTGTCCTGACAGACTCCTGTCGATACCACGGCGCAGCGCACGCGATCGGCGCGGACCAGGGGTCGGGACGAATACCGACACCGAGACTTTCCCGGCATCGAACGGAACCGTGTCCGGATTGTTCAATACCTGTCCGCGGCACCCGTCCGACCTCCGGCTGCAGGTCCGCTGCGGGGTTCGATCGTGGAAAGTTCTCGCAATGCGGGCGTGAATTCGACGCCGTGCGCAGGGGGGATCCGCTCCGGTGCCGAACCCCATTCCAGAAACCATGCCCAGTGTCTTTTTCCCTGAGTCGCTGCTGCGCAACGCGCGCGTGCCCCGCTCCCGGCAACCGCAGATCCGCCACCAGATCGAGCAGATCGCGGCGGCAGCCGCTCCTTGGAAAGCCATGGACGACACGGCGCTGTGGAACCTGATGTTCGGACCGTCCATCAAGCGCTCCTGGATGGTATGGTCCAACGGATTCTGCCCGTCGTGTCGCAAGGATGTCCCGATGTACAACTGGGTCGCCGACGCACTGGGGCATCCGTGGAAAATGCAGTGTCCGCATTGCGCAGAACGTTTTCCGAAGAACGACTTCGCAGCGTATTACCGGTCCGGCACCAACGATCGCGGTGTGTTCGACCCGGCCCGCGCCGATCGGAAACTCCTTTTCAACCAAGATCACCCCGACCCGGCACACCCCAAGCACCGCTTCGGTGTGGACGACGGCGAGGGCTATGTCGACGGGACCAACCGTTGGCGCTTCATCGGCGCATATCTGATCTACGGGCAATGGAAACAGGCGATTGTCGGGGGAATCGAACGCCTCGCCAATGCGTATGTGGCAACTGGTGACAGGACCTACGCCCACAAGGCAGCCGTTCTGCTCGATCGTGTCGCCGATCTTTACCCCGAACACGATTTCGGCAAGCAAGGGGTGATGTACGAGGGTCCGCCCCGTTACGGCTATGTTTCCACCTGGCACGACGCTTGCCTGGAAACCCGGACCATGGCGATCGCATGGGACATGATCCGGGACGGTATCGAGGCAGACAACGCACTCTGTACGTTCCTGCAGGGGCAGGCGCAGCGATGGAATGTCGGGCGGTCGAAGCGCTCGATCGCCGAGATTGTCGCCAACATTTCGTACGGAATCCTCCGCCACCCTCAGGAGAATACCGAGCGAATTTATTGCAACTATCCGCAAACCGAACTGACAGTCGGAGTGTTGGCCACGGTCGAACGGGGCACGCTCGACGGGGCAGAGAAATTGTTCGACCCGATTCTGCCCAACATGACCGCAATCGACGGACTCACCGGCGAAAAGGGGTTGACGGGCTACTCGGTCTTCGCCACCCAGCAGTTGGCGCTGGTGATCTCCCTCTACTCGCGGGCGCGTCCCGATTTCTTGAAAACGTTGTTGGCGAGACACCCGGGACTGGCGAAAACCTACCGGTTCCACATCGACACCTGGTGCGACCGGACGTTCCAGCCGCGCATCGGCGATTGTGGAGCCGTCGGCTATCCCCACAAGCCGTACCCGGCGGTGCTGTTCCCCGACAACCCGGGAGTCATGCCGGCCACCGGGCCGTTCCTGCTCCAACTCTCCGAAGCGACCGGGGATCCGGGGTATGCACAGGCGCTCTGGAACGCGGCCGGCGGCAGGGCGGAAGATATACGCGTCGATTTGTTCGAGGCGGATCCCAAGGCACTTCGGCGTCGTGTCGCCGATTGGATCCGCCGCCATGGCCCGGAACCCCGCCAGGAATCCATCCTCTACAAGGATTGGCACCTGGCGTTGCTGCGCCCGAAGCCCTCCTCCTGCCGCAACACACTCTGGATCGATTTCGACAGCGGGGGTTACCATTCGCACGCGGACGGTTGCAACATCGGCCTGTTCGCGCACGGGGTCGATTTGCTTCCCGATTTCGGCTACCCGCCGGTCCAGTTCGGCGGGTGGGAATCGGAAAAGGCGCGTTGGTATCTGCATACCGCCGCCCACAACACCGTGGTGATCGATGGCAAACGCCAACGCAACGTGGGGGGACCGCTGACGGGACGTTCCGGATTTGAAGGATTGCCGGCGGGAAAAGTTCTCTATTGGGAAGTTCACGACCAAGTGCAAGTGATTTCCGTGGACGGTCGGGGCTTCGATC
Source organism: uncultured Armatimonadia bacterium (assembly GCA_964646105.1). Lineage (GTDB taxonomy): Bacteria > Armatimonadota > Armatimonadia > Armatimonadales > Armatimonadaceae > CAIRTT01. The sequence goes on along the minus strand of CAZYBA010000137.1, from coordinate 3,503 downwards.
CCGACGCGACGCGGTACGAACGGGTGCTTGTTCAGATCCAGACCGGCAAGGATGCATTCGCGGTTGTCGACTGCTTCCGGGTCGCGGGCGGGACCGACCATGCCCGGTTCCTGCATGGCCCGCTCGGAGAGTTTTCCAC